>JANPKF010000225.1:0-1546 GCA_031425895.1 Caulobacteraceae bacterium
GGCGGCGGCACCGGCACCCACGCCTTCGACCTGACGAGCGGCGTCTTCACAGAGCTTCAGGCCGGCAGCTACGCGGTCATGGACGCCGAATACGAGGTCTGCGACGCCCCCACCGGCGAAGGCTGGTCCTTCAAACAGGCGATGTTCCTGGCCAGCAGCGTCGTCTCGGCCAACCACAAGAGCCACGTCACCGTCGACGCAGGCTTCAAGGCCCTCAGCAGCGACGGCCCGCCGGCACGCGTCGCCTGGGGCGCCGCCGCCGGGGCTCTGTGGCGGCCCATGGGCGACGAGCACGGCATGATCCTCCACCCCTCGGCCATCCCGCTCCTGCGGGGCGGCGAGTTCGTCACTGCCGTCGAGGCCCTCGACGCCGACGAGACCCAGCCCTGGCCCGCCGACGCCCCGCGCCTCGGCGATACCGTCTGGCTCCAGCCCGGCCACTGCGACCCGACCATCAACCTGCATGACGCCTTGATTGTCGTGGCGGAAGACGGGTCATGGGAACGCTGGGCCGTGGACGCTCGAAGGGTCACAGCCTCGGACAACTAAGGAAAACCACCCCTTATCTCCGCTCATCCCGGCGAATGCCGGGACCCAGATTCAGCCTCGCTGCCGGCTCGTTAAGGCGCGGGACAGTCACCCCACCGCCGGTGGGTTTCATCTGGGTCCCGGCATTCGCCGGGATGAGCGGGAGGGGGGAGAAACAAGCGGGAGCGGAACCATGGATCTCGATTTCACCGGCAAGCGCGTGCTCGTCGTCGGCGGCGCCAGCGGCATCGGCAATGGCATCGCTCACGGCTTCCGCACGCGCGGCGCGAAGGTTGCCGTATGGGCGACCCGGGCAACCGCCGAAGACTACGATCCGGCCGAGGGCAGCGATCTCTCCGGACTGGCCTACACCCAGGTGGACGCCTCGGATGCCGACGCGGTCGAAAACGCTCCGCATCCCTTCGCCAAGGACGGGGGGGGCCTCGACGTCCTCGTCCTTGCCCAGGGCACCGTCCTCTACCGCAAGGGTGAGTTCGAGATGGACGGCTTCCGCAAGGTGGTCGGGGTCAATCTCGACAGCCTGATGGCCTGCTCGATGCGCTTCCTCGATGACCTGAAATCGAGCGGCGGCAACATCATCACCATCAGCTCGACCGCCGCCTTCCACGCCACCCGCGGCAACCCGGCCTACAACGCCTCCAAGGCCGGCGCCGTGGCCCTGACCCGCACGCTGGGCCAGGCCTGGGCGACCGATGGCGTGCGCGTCAACGGCGTCGCCCCAGGCCTGGTCGCCACCAAGCTGACAAAGGTCACCACCGACAACCCCGACCGCCTGGCCGCCTCCCTGCGCGGCATCCCCCTGAACCGCCTCGGCACGCCTGAAGACATGGCCGGCGCCGTCCTCTTCCTGGCCTCCCCTATGGCCAGCTACATCACCGGCCAGACCCTGATCGTCGATGGCGGCCTGACGCTGTAAGCCCCCGCGTGCTTCGACACGCGGTCCTCACGGACCGCTACTCAGCATGACGAGCATTTGTGCGACACACCCAAGTTCGTC
>JANPKF010000226.1:0-2916 GCA_031425895.1 Caulobacteraceae bacterium
CGGCCGGCGCGACCTCGACCGCCACCCTGACCATCACCACCCACGGCGCCAACGACGCCCCGGTGGCCGTCGACGACGCCGGCGCGGCCAGCAAGGACGGCAGCGGCGTGCCCATCGACGCGGTCGGCAACGTCCTGACCAACGACACCGACGTGGACAGCGGCGACAGCAAAACCGTCTCCGCCATCACCGGCGGCGCGGTCGGCACGGGCCTGACCGGCCAGCACGGGACCCTGACGCTCAACGCCGACGGCTCCTACCGCTATGTTACCAACGAAAGCGACCCGGCGGTGCTGGCGCTCGGCCCGACCGACAGTCTGACCGAGACCTTCACCTACACGATGACCGACACGGCCGGGTCGACCGACACCGCCGTCCTGACCATCACCGTCTATGGGGCCAACGAGGCGCCGGTGGCGGTGGCCGATGTTGCTACGGCGGTCGAGGCCGGCGTCGCTGCCGGGACCAACCCGAGCGGCAACGTCCTGACCAACGACACGGACGAGGATGCCGGCGACACCCAGGAGGTCACCCAGGTCCAGTTCGGAGCCACAGTCGGAACCCTCGGCTCGGCCCTGGCCGGCGCCTACGGCAGCCTGACCCTCAACGCCGATGGCGCCTACGACTACGTCGTCGACAACGGCAACGCGGCGGTGAACGCCCTGCGCACGGCCGGCGAGACCCTGACCGAGACTTTCACCTACACGATGCGTGACGCGGTCGGCGTCACCAGCTCGACCACCCTCACCATCACCCTCCAGGGCGCCAACGACGCCCCGGTCGCGGGCGAAGATATGGGCGACGCCACCGACGGCGGACCGAACGGCTCCGGCAACGTCCTGACCAACGACAGCGACGTTGATGGCGGCGATTCACAGACCGTCTCGGTCGTCACCGGCGGGGCGGTCGGCTCGGCCTTCGCCGGCCAGTACGGCACGCTCACGCTCAACGCCAACGGGACCTGGTCCTACGTCGTCAACGGCGCCAACGCCGCCGTCGCCGCGCTGGGCGCCAGCCAGACCCTGACCGACAGCTTCACCTACACGGTCACCGACACCGCCGGAGCGACCGACACTGCCAGCCTCGACATCACTGTCCACGGCATCAACGACGCCCCGGTCCTCGACCTGCAGGTCAGCCGCGGCGGCACGGGCACGGTGGTCGGCTTCGGCGACAGCACCGGGGCGGTGTCGATCATCCCGGCCGACGTCCTGATCGACGATCCCGACGATACGGTGATGACCGGCGCCACCCTGCGCCTGACCAACCCCTCGTCCGGCGACCGGCTGGCCATCAGCAATCTCACGGCGCTGGCCGCCCTCGGCATCACCGCTTCAGCCTACGACAGCGGCACGGGCATCCTGACCCTGACCGGCCCGGCCAGCGAGAGCGCCTTCCAGCAGGCGCTGCACCTGGTCACCTTCAACAGCACCAACCCCAGCCCGCCGCTCGGCGACCGCCTGATCCAGGTCACCGTCACCGACGGCCTGGCGACCAGCAACGTCGCCGTGGCCACGGTGCAGGTGGTGGCCCGCATGACCCTCTATGGCGGTGTCGGCGCCGACGCGCTGACCGGCAATGTCGGCGGCGACACCCTGCTGGGCCGCGCCGGGGACGATCTGCTCAAGGGCATGGGCGGCAACGATCTGCTCAACGGCGAGGCGGGCCTCGACCGGCTCTACGGCGGCGACGGCAACGACCGTATCGTCGGCGGCGACGGCGCCGACAGCCTGTACGGCGAGGCCGGCGACGACAACCTCAGCGGCGACGCCGGCGACGACAAGCTGTTCGGTGGAGACGGCGCTGACACCATGGCGGGCGGCCTCGGCAAGGACACCCTCGCTGGCGGCGCGGGGAACGACACCCTGCGCGGCGACGACGACGACGACACCCTGAACGGCGAGGCCGGTATCGACCGCCTCTACGGCGGCGCCGGCGCCGACCGCCTGAACGGCGGCCTCGACGGTGACTTCCTGTACGGCGACGCTGGCGACGACACCCTCACGGGTTTCGACGGAGACGACAACCTCACCGGCGGCGCCGGGGCCGACAAGATCTACGGCAACCTCGGCAATGACCGGGCCTATGGCGGTGACGACAACGACCAGATCCTGGGCGACGCCGGGGCCGACATCCTCAACGGCGATGGGGGCGACGACAAGCTGTACGGCGGCGACGACAACGACACGCTCAACGGCGGCCTCGGCGCCGACGTCCTGCGCGGTGACGCCGACGACGACAAGCTGACCGGGGCGGACGGCGACGACGACCTTGCCGGCGGCGACGGCGCCGACCTGCTCAACGGCGGGACCGGCATCGACCTTCTCAAGGGTGACGCCGGCGACGACCAGTTGTCCGGCGATGTCGGAGCTGACCGGCTCTACGGCGGCGACGGCGCCGACAAGATCTACGGCGGCGCCGATGCCGACCAGGCCTGGGGGGATGCCGGCACTGACACGATCCTCGGCCAGGCGGGCGACGACACCCTGTGGGGCGGGACCGGTCTCGACAGCCTCTATGGCGGTGACGGGGTCGATCAGATCCACGGCGGCGACGATGCCGACACGATCAACGGCGATGCCGGCAATGACAGCCTTTGGGGCGATGCGGGCGATGACCGCATGCTCGGTGGGGACGGTGACGATGTTCTGATCGGTGGGATCGGGCTCGACACCATGACCGGCGGTTCGGGTTCGGACCGGTTCGTGTTCAGTGCGATCACGGACTCCGCACCGGGGGGTGCGGACCGGATCACCGACTTCAACGGCGCGCTGGACACCGTTGATCTGTCGGCCATCGACGCCAACACGGGCGTCGGCGGCAACCAGGCCTTCACCTGGGCGGCGGCCTTCACCGGCGTCGCCGGCCAGGCGGTGCTGACCTACAGCACGGCGACCAAGGTCACGACGCTCACCC
>JANPKF010000227.1:0-6004 GCA_031425895.1 Caulobacteraceae bacterium
CATGCTGATGAAGGGCAGGTTCACCTCGTACTGGGTGACGCTGCTGAGTTCCTTCTTGGCCTTTTCGGCCTCTTCCTTCAGGCGCTGCAGGGCCAGCTTGTCCTTGCGCAGGTCCGTGCTGGTTTCCTTCTTGAACTCGTCGGCCAGGTAATCGACGACGCGCATGTCGAAGTCTTCACCGCCGAGGAAGGTGTCGCCGTTGGTTGACTTCACCTCGAAGACGCCGTCGCCGATCTCCAGGATCGAGACGTCGAAGGTGCCGCCGCCGAGGTCGTAGACGGCGATCTTCTTGCCTTCGTTCTTTTCCAGGCCATAGGCCAGGGCGGCCGCGGTCGGCTCGTTGATGATACGCAGGACTTCCAGGCCGGCGATCTTGCCGGCGTCCTTGGTCGCCTGACGCTGGGCGTCGTTGAAGTAGGCCGGGACCGTGATGACCGCCTTGGTGACGGTCTCGCCGAGGTGCTGTTCGGCCGCTTCCTTCATCTTGATGAGGGTGAAGGCGCTGATCTGCTGGGGCGAGTAGTCCTTGCCGTGCGAACGGACATAGGCCGCGCCGCCGGGACCGGCGACGATCTCGTAGGGCACCATGTCCTTGTCTTTGGCCACGACCGGGTCGTTGAACTGGCGACCGATCAGACGCTTGATGGCGAAGAAGGTGTTGGTCGGATTGGTCACCGCCTGGCGCTTGGCCGGCTGGCCGACGATACGCTCGCCGTCTTCCTGGATGCCGACCACCGAGGGGGTGGTGCGCGAGCCTTCGGCGTTCTCGATGACCTTGGGGGTCTTGCCGTCCATGATGGCGACGCACGAGTTGGTGGTGCCGAGGTCAATGCCGATGATCTTGCTCATCTTGCGGTCTTTCGCTCCTCTATGGCGGACGAAACCCGTGGGCCTGGGATTCCAGCGCCCTTACGACTTTCTGTTCCGTCCCCTTCAACAAAATGGCCAGTTGGCCGGTTCAAACGCAGCGCCTGTTTCCGTGTGGGGAAACGCGACGTGTCGAGTCGCCATATGGGGAGAGCGCCGTCTCCCGCAAGGGCAAAACCCCATTTGCGGTGGGGCTTTGCCCGCCCCGGCGATAGAAGTCCAGCCATGACGGTTCCCTCAGGTTTTCAACTGTTTCCGGCGGCGCTGGACGCAAGCGCGCAGAAGGCCCTGGCGAATGAGGTGCTGGGGCTGATCGAGGTGGTTCCGACCGCCCACTACGTAACTCCCGGCGGCAAGGCGATGAGCGTGGCGATGAGCAATCTGGGCCCGCTCGGCTGGGTCTCCGACGCGGCCGGCTACCGCTATCAGGCGGCCCATCCGGCGACCGGCAGGCCCTGGCCGCCGATCCCGCCGGTGCTGATGGACCTGTGGGCCCGCCACGCCGATCCCCTGGTTCCGCCCGACGCCTGTCTGGTCAATCTCTACCGGGGCAGCGCCAAGATGGGCCTGCACCAGGATCGTGACGAGGCGGACATGCGATTTCCCGTGCTGTCGGTGTCGCTGGGCGATACGGCGGTGTTCCGCATCGGTGGGACGACGCGCGGTGGCCGGACGGCCTCGGTCAGGCTGGCCTCGGGCGACGTCTGCATGCTCGGCGCCGAGGCGCGGCTGGCCTTCCACGGGGTCGACCGGATCATCCCGGGCAGTTCCAGCCTGATCCCCGGCGGCGGCCGCCTGAACCTCACCCTGCGACGGGCGGCGCCCCATCCCTGAGGTCTGGCCCATGAATCCCTTTGCCCCGCGACATTCTGGCGCGCTACCTTGGGTGCCAGAAGTACAAGGCTGGGAGGCCGCCAATGCAGATCCTGACGCGTCCAGAGGGCAATGAACCGGGCGATCTGAATATCTCGCGCCGCCTGCTGGGCGGTCTGTTCTTCGCCGGCTATGCCGCCGCCGCGGTCTCGGCGGAAGCGGCCCCGATCACCACCGATGACAAGGACCTGAAGACGGGGGTCGAGATGATCCCCAGCTTCGACCGGGCTATCCCGGCCTATGTCGCGCGGCCCGACGCGCGCGGACGTTTCCCGGCGGTTCTGGTGGTGTCCGAGGTGTTCGGCGTCCACGAGTATATCCGCGACACCTGCCGACGCCTGGCCAAGCAAGGCTATGTCGCCATCGCTCCGGACTTCTTCGTCCGCCATGGCGATCCTGCCCCGCTCACCGATTTCGGCCAGATCCGAAAGATTGTCGGCGACACCACCGACAAGGAAACGGAAGGCGACGTCAACGCCACGGTCGCCTGGCTGAACAACCAGCGCTTCGTCGATCCCGAGCGCAAGGCCATTACCGGCTTCTGCTGGGGCGGGGCTGTGGTCTGGCTGGCCTGCGCCCGCGCGCGAGACTTCCGGTGCGGCGTGGCCTGGTACGGCCGGCTGGCCAGGCCGCCCCAGGGCCAGTTCCTCGGCGAGCCTGACCGGGAATGGCCGCTGGAGAAGGTCGGGGTGCTGAAATGCCCGGTGCTCGGCCTCTACGCCGGCAAGGACCAGGGCATTCCGCTGAAGGATGTCGAGGCGACCAGGGAAATTCTGGTCCGGACCAAAAAGGTCGGGGCGGACATCATCGTCTATCCCAACGCCCAGCACGGGTTCCACGCCGACTATCGCGCGACCTACGACGAGGCCTCGGCCAAGGACGGCTGGGCCCGGATGCTCGGCTACTTCGGGCAGTATGGGGTGCAGGGGAAGCGGTTCTAGGGCGCGTTCGCCCTCCCTCCCCGACCTGGGGAGGGCAGACGCGCGGTTACGCGCGTCGGGTGGGGAAGTCGGTCACTGACTTTCGAGACTATTCGCTGAGAAAACGAACCGGGCGGGCGTGGTGACCCACTTGCCCACCCGGCCTTCGACCTGCCCTCCCCAGGTCGGGGAGGGATGTCGCCTTTAACCCCGCAGTTTCCGCGTCAGCGTCTCGAGATCCCGCGTCAGCACCGGATCGTCCTGCTTGAGCTCTTCGATCCGCCGCACCGCATGGATCACCGTCGTGTGGTCGCGGCCGCCGAAGCGGCGGCCGATGTCCGGCAGCGAGCGCGTGGTCAGCTGCTTGGCCAGCCACATGGCCGCCTGACGCGGCCGGGCGATGGCGCGGTTGCGGCGCTCGCTCAGCAGGTCGGCCTGGCGCAGGCTGTAGTGCTCGGCCACGGCCTTCTGAATGTCGTCGACCGTCACCCGCTTTTCCGCCCCACGCAGGTGCGGCCGAAGGATGTTCTGGGCCTCGTCGAGGCTGACGGTGCGGATGTCTTCGCCGGCACGGGCCAGCAGGGTGTTCAGGGCGCCTTCCAGTTCCCGAACACTGTCGGTGAAGCGGTCGGCCAGAAACTGAAGCACTTCGGGACGGGCGCTGGCGGCGAACCCGGCCTGACGGCCGAGCGTGTCCAGCTTGCGCTCCAGGATACCCAGACGCAGGGTCCGGTCCGCCGGCTCCAGGCCACAGACCAGGCCGGCCGACAGATGGCTGCGAAGCCGGGCGTCCACCTCGGTGAGAGCCGAGGGCGGTCGGTCGGCTGAGAACACCACCCGGCGGCCGTCCTCCATCAGGGCCGTCAGGGTGTGGAACAGCTCTTCCTGCGAGGACTGCTTGCCGCCGATGAAATGCACATCGTCGATCAGCAGCAGGTCAGCGGCCCGCAGCTCCTCCTTGAAGGCCGCTGTCTGGCGATCCATCACGGCGCGGACGAAGGTCGACAGGAACCGCTCGGCGGTCAGGTAGATGACCTTCTTGTCGGGCGCGTTCTTCATGGCCTCCCAGGCCATGGCGTTCAGCAGGTGGGTCTTCCCGAAACCGTAGGGGCCATGGAAGACGACCGGGTTGAAGTGACCGTCAGCCCAGCTGGCGACGCGCTTGCCGACCGCATGGGCGAACTCGTTGGCGGGGCCCGGCACGAAGGTGTCGAAGTTGAAGCGATCCTGCAGGCCGGCGTTGCGGGCCGGCCGGGCGGCCGGACCGGCGGTCGGCGGCGAGACCTGGGGCACGTCGGAAGAGACCGGCTCGGCCGTTTCGATGACATGGGGGTGGGACGGCAGGGGCGCCCCTCCTGCGACCTCGAACTCCATCTTGGACTTCAGATCCAGGCGACGACCCTCGGGGTCGTTCTGGGCCCACAGCTCGGAGATACGGCGCCAGGCGTTGCGGCGAATCCAGTCACGGGCCACGCCCGTCGGGGTGACGAGCACAGGGGCGCCGTCAGGCCCCTCGCGCAGCGCCGCCTGGGCCAGCCACGAGCCGAAGTCGGCCTCGCCCAGCTCCCGGCGCAACGCCAGACAGGCCTTGCCCCACACCGAAACTGCCGGTGCTGTAGAGGTCATGCGCTGTCCACCCGAATTCATCATAGCCCACCGTCAATTTCTTGTTCAGTCCCGAGATCCGAGACGTCCGCCCCCACGACGTCAGTCCCGGTTGTCCAGACACAATTCTTCCCCGTGCGCCGGATAGACTCTATCCGTCGTCTCGCCCGAAAGCCCGAAAACACCGGGGTGAAAAGCGCTGAGAAGTTGACCTTAGAGCCCCCGGATCGGAGGGGTCAAACGTGAAATTTGGCGCCGGATGCGGATATTTCTGTTGACTCGCGAGAGCCCCTCGCGCGGCAAGGGAAAACGTTAACTCTACTTCCGGGCACTGAGTTAATGGGTCACGGCGGCCTGATCCGCAGGCGAACAAAAGCCGCCCCGGAGTCAATCCTGAGCGGCTCTTGAAAGTCTTTAAATTCAGAAACTTAGGCAAAGGCCCCTGGGGGCCCTGCCTAAACCGCCGGCGCCTTGATCAGGCGGCCGACAGCTTCTTCAGCTGAGCGTGCAGGCGGGAAACCTTGCGCGAGCCGGTGTTCTTGTGGACGACGCCCTTGGTGACGGCGCGCATCAGCTCCGACTGGGCCTCGACGAAGGCGCCCTTGGCGGCTTCGACGTCGCCGGCGGTCACGGCCTCCTCGAACTTGCGCAGGAAGGTGCGGACGCGCGAACGGCGCGCCTTGTTGACTTCGGTGCGGCGTTCGATCTTGCGGATCGCTTTCTTGGCGCCGGGATTATTGGCCATGATGCTCTCTAAAAACCTTGGGACGGACAGGCGGTCGGGCACCGGGCCCAGCCGCCGTATAATCGGAAGCGCGGCGATATACGGGAAGGGGCTCGTGGGGTCAATGCGGATTCCCTGTTCCCAGCCGCGCAGTCGCCGCTAAGGTTGGCGGATGCACCGCCGCACCCTGCTCCTTTCCGCCCTCGTCGTTCCGGTTTCCGCCGCCCTGGCGTCCTGCGATCTGCTGCCGGCTCCGGCGCTCCAGATCGTCTGCGACCCGGACCTGGCCGAGGCGCTCGAGCGTGCGGCCATTGGCTGGCCGGAGCGGCGCTACGCCTCCCTGCGGGTCGACACCGACATTTCCGAGGTCGAGCTCGGCCGCAAGATGGAGGCCCTCATGGGCGGCCTGATCGCCACCCGCGAACCCAAACAGGCCAACCGAATCCAGCGCCTGAGTCTGGCGCGGCTGGAGGACCGTTGGGCCCGGGAGGTCGATGGCGGCCAGGTTCATCTGGTGGCGACCCGGGGCGATTTTCGGGACGAGCATCAGGCCCGGAAGTTCGCCAAATGGCTGATCACATCGGAGGCGGACCGGTTCTTCACCACCGCCCGTCCGGCCGCGACGGCGACCTGACCTATTTTCCCGTGAAGTTGGGTTTGCGCTTCTCGACGAAGGCGGCCATGCCTTCCTTCTGGTCCTCGAAGGCGAACAGGCTGTGGAACAGGCGGCGCTCGAGGGCGACACCCGTGGTCAGGGTCGTCTCGTAGGCGGCCTCGACCAGTTCCTTGTTCATCGCCACGGCCAGCGGCGACTGACCGGCGATCTTCACCGCCGCGGCCAGGGCCTCGTCGAGCAGCTTGTCGGCGGGCACGACGCGCGACACCAGGCCCGAGCGCTCGGCCTCGGCCGCATCCATCATCCGGGCGGTCAGGATCATGTCCATGGCCTTGGACTTGCCGACAAAGCGGGTCAGCCGCTGGGTCCCGCCGATGCCCGGCGCGACGCCGAGGTTGA
>JANPKF010000228.1:0-3307 GCA_031425895.1 Caulobacteraceae bacterium
GATTGCTGGCTATACCAGCATTTGGTACTTTTCGGTCATGGCCAGGAACACCTCCGTCAGTCTCAGCGACCATTTCAGCCGCTTCATCGATGACCAGGTGGCGAGTGGCAGGTACGGGTCCGCCAGCGATGTCGTTCGTGCTGGCCTTCGACGCCTTGAAGAAGATGAAGCACGGCTTGCTGCCCTTCGAGCGGCCCTGATCGAAGGCGAGGAAAGCGGCGAGCCGACACCTTTCGACTTCGATGAGTTCCTGGCCGAGATGCATGCCTCGGTGAAGGCCGACGCTTGAGGCGCCTTGTCATCGCGCCGAAAGCGCGCGCCGACCTTGCCGGAGCCTGGCGATACTCCTTCGACCGTTGGGGGCGTCCGCAAGCCGATAGCTATGCCGGAAGGCTGCGAGAGGTCATGGCGACCATCGCAGAAGATCCTCGGCGTGGTGTTCCCTGTGATGATGTCCGCCTTGGATACCGGCGTATTTCTGCCGGTTCGCACGTCGTCTTCTTCCAGATGCGCGGTGGCGACGTCCATGTTGTTCGCATCCTCCATCAACGAATGGACTTCGCGCGCCACCTCTAGCGTTGCCCCCTCCCTCGCGCGCCCATAGGCTCCCCCAAACCCCGGGGAGTCTCCATGTCCATCCGTACCCTTGCCGCCGTCCTGGCCCTGACCCTCGCCGCCGGTACGGCCAGCGCGCAGGAAACGCTTCCCTCCGACCTCGTCCGCTTCAAGGGCCTCTACAAGGAGCTGGTCGAGACCAACACCACCCTGTCGGTCGGCAGCTGCACTCTCGCCGCCGAACGCATGGCCGCCCGGCTGAAAGCCGCCGGCTACCGTGACGCTGACGTCCAGATCCTGATCCCGGAAGGCCGGCCCAAGGACGGCAACCTGATCGCGACCCTGCATGGCAAGGATGCCAAGGCCAAGCCCATCCTGCTCCTGGCCCACATCGATGTGGTCGAGGCCAACCGGGCCGACTGGGAGCGCGATCCCTTCACCCTCATCGAGGAGGGCGGCTACTTCTACGCCCGCGGCGCCAGCGACGACAAAGCCATGGCCTCGATCTTCACCGACAGCATGATCCGCTACCGTGAAGCCGGCTACAAACCCCGCCGCGACATCAAGCTGGCCCTGACCTGCGGCGAGGAGACCGCCGACACCTTCAACGGCGTCGAATGGCTGCTGAAGACCCACCCCCACGCCCTGGCCGCCGGCATGGTGCTCAACGAGGGCGCCGCCGCCCGGCTCGATCCGCAGGGCAAGCCCGTCTACCTGGCCATTCAGGCCGGCGAAAAGGTCTACCAGGACTACACCCTGGAGATCACCAACCCCGGCGGCCACTCCAGCCGGCCGTTCAAGGACAACGCCATCGTCCGCCTGTCCAAGGTGCTGGCCAACATCGGCGACTACGACTTCCCGATCGCCATCAACGACAGCGTCCGCCTGAACTTCGAAGGCTCGGCCCCGCTGGAGACCGACCCCGCCGTCGCCGCCGCCCTGCTGGCCATCCTGAAAGACCCGAACGACAAGGCCGCCGAGGCCATCATCGTCAAGGATCGCGGCCGCAACAGCATGATGCGCACCACCTGCGTCCCGACCATGGTCAGCGCCGGTCACGCTGAGAACGCTCTGCCGCAACGGGCCACCGCCAACGTCAACTGCCGCATCCTGCCCGGCAACGATCCGCGCCAGGTGCTGAAGGACCTCGAACGCATCGGCGGCGACCCCGGCGTCGCCTTCAAGCTGGCCGCCGAGCCCAGCCCCACCGCCGTCGCCCCGCCGCTGGACGAAAAGGTGCTGGGCCCGGCCCGCAAGGTCGCCGCAAAGATCTGGCCCGGCGTGCCGATCGTCCCGACCATGACCACCGGCGCCACCGACAGCCGCTTCACCTCCGCCGCCGGCATCCCCAGCTACGGCCTCTCCGGCCTGTTCTTCGACCCTGACGGCGGCGGCACCCACGGGCTGAACGAACGCGTGCGGGTCAAAAGCCTCTACGACAGCCGCACCTTCCTGTTCGAGGTCGTGAAGCTCTACGCCGACCAGAAGTAGGCCGAGCCGCGCCGCTCTCGATGGGGACTGGATCGCCGCGCAACGGCGGCGCCCGGTTCCCAATGCTGTCGGAGCGGCGTTCCTGTCCCCGACCTGCGCCGATCGGAGACAGGTTGCGCGCACCAACCGTCGAGCCCGGTCGTCGGACAGTCTGCGCGCGCAACCAGTCCCCAACAATTTGATCCATGTCCTTGTGTGGCCCATCCGCCACACATATCTGTGGCCCACGCCGGTTGCGCTCCGAAGAGGCATCCGGCCAACTCCGCCGCTAAGGGGATACCGCCTTGAACATCGACCTCTACTCCGACCGCGCCAAACAGGCCGTGCAGTCCGCCCAGTCGCTGGCCCTCGCCCGCCGCCACCAGCACCTCACCCCCGACCACATCCTGAAAGTCCTGCTCGAGGAAAAGGACGGCCTAAGCCGCGCCCTGATCCAGAGCGCCGGCGGCAAGCCCGACGTCGCCGACCAGGCCGTCGAGGCCAACCTCGCCAAGATGCCCAAGGTCGAGGGCGGCAGCGGCCAGCTCTACATGAAGCCGGAGACCGCCCGTGTCTTCGCCGCCGCCGAAGAGGGCGCCAAAGCCGCCGGCGACAGCTTCGTCACCACCGAACGCCTGCTGATCGCCATCGCGAAAGAGGGCGCCGACGCCGCCACGGCGCTGAAAGCCGCCGGCGCCACCGAAAAGCAGCTGACCACCGCCGCCGAAGACATCCGCAAGGGCCGCACCGCCGACAGCGCCAGCGCCGAAGACGGCTACGACGCCCTCAAGCGCTACGCCCGCGACCTCACCCAGGCCGCCCGCGACCAGAAGCTCGACCCGGTCATCGGCCGCGACGAGGAGATCCGCCGCACCATCCAGGTGCTGGCCCGCCGCACCAAGAACAACCCCGTCCTGATCGGCGAACCCGGCGTCGGCAAGACCGCCATCGTCGAGGGCCTGGCCATCCGCATGGTCAACGGCGACGTTCCGGAAAGCCTGAAGGACAAGAAGCTCCTCAGCCTCGACATGGGCGCCCTGATCGCCGGCGCCAAATACCGCGGCGAGTTCGAGGAACGCCTGAAAGCCGTGCTCAACGAGGTCACCGCGGCCGAGGGCGGCATCGTCCTGTTCATCGACGAGATGCACACCCTGGTCGGGGCCGGCAAGGCCGACGGCGCCATGGACGCCTCCAACCTGCTGAAACCCGCCCTGGCGCGGGGCGAGCTGCACTGCGTCGGCGCCACCACGCTCGATGAATACCGCAAGCACGTCGAGAAGGA
>JANPKF010000229.1:0-1752 GCA_031425895.1 Caulobacteraceae bacterium
ATTGACGCCCGGATCGAAAGGTCCTGGCGTTTTTCTTTGCCACGCTTCAGATTGACAAACTTTGCCATCGGAGGAATTCTCCTTGGAATGAGGTGACCGATGGCGACGATGAATGTCTCCCTGCCAGACGCCATGAAAGATTGGGTCGAGCGCCAAGCGGACGATGGCCGCTACAGCAATTCGAGCGACTATGTCCGAGACCTGATCCGCCGGGATCAGGAGCGCGCCAGGAAGATTGCGGCGATGAATGCGCTTGTCGCCGAGGCGTACGCTAGCGGGGTAAGCGACCAATCCATGCCGGAGATGTTGGCCGAAGCCCGGCGGATGGCGGCAAATGGCGAACGCCTATAGATTTAGCGGGCTCGCCCGCGAGGATTTTCAACGCGTTTATCTGCAGGGCTATGATCAGTTCGGTCCCAACCAGGCCGAGACCTACACGGCGGGCCTCATGGCCGCCGTGGAACTCCTGGCTGAGCATCCCCTGATGGCGCGCGAACGTACAGAATACGATCCGCCGCTTCGGCTGCATCGGTACGGATCGCACATCATCGTCTATCGCGCGGAAGGCCCCGGAGTTGTTATTCTGCGCATCCGGCATGGGCGCGAGGACTGGTCCATCGACCCCCTAGGCTAAATTCTCCCACAAACACTGATCCACCCGCGCACGCTCAGCGTACCTCGCTCCATGGCACGGGAAGCAGTGACGGCTGAGACGGCAGAGCGACGGTACATCCGGCGCGCAATGCGAACACCCATGCTGGAGGCCCGGCACGAGCATGATCTCGCCGTCCGCTGGAAAGAACAGCAGGACGAGGACGCCCTGCACGAACTGACCGGCGCCTACATGCGGCTGGTCATCGCCATGGCCGGACGGTTCAAGGCCTACGGTCTGCCGCACGGCGACCTGATCCAGGAAGGCAGCGTCGGCCTGATGCAGGCGGCGGCCAGGTTCGAGCCGGACCGGGCGGTACGCTTCTCCACATACGCCGGCTGGTGGGTGCGGGCGGCCATGCAGGACTATGTGCTGCGCAACTGGTCGATCGTGCGGACCGGCACCACGGCGGCCGGCAAGAGCCTTTTCTTCAACCTGCGCCGCCTGCGCGCCCGGCTGGGCGACATCGAAGGCCGGCTGACCGCCGAGGCGCGGGCGGCTATCGCCATCGAACTGGGCGTCGACGAAGAGGATGTCGAAGCCATGGCCTCGCGGCTGTCGGCGTCCGACCGTTCGCTCAACGCCCCGATCACCGCCGGGGCCGAGGACGCCTATCAGGACTTCCTGCCCGATGATCGGCCAGATCCCGAAGAAGCCGCCAGCGAAACACTGGACGGCGAAGCCCGGGTCGGTGCGGTCGCCCGGGCCCTGACCGTGCTGTCCCCCCGGGAGCTGGTCATCATCAAGGCCCGGCGCCTGAGTGACGAGCCGCGCACGCTGGAGTCGCTGGGCGATGAGCTCGGGGTCTCCAAGGAGCGTGTGCGCCAGGTCGAACACGGCGCCCTGGAAAAGCTGCGCCGCGCCCTGCAGAGCGAATTCAGCCCCTCGGCCCTGGCCGGGCTGGTCGGCTGATCACTGGAGCCCACTGATCACTGGGGCCCACTGATCACTGGGGGTTAAGGATCTCGAGCCCCTCGGGGTGGTCGAGCCGCAACTCGCCATCCCGCAAATATCCCCGCACCCGCACCAGACGCCCCTCAAGCGAGGCCGGCGAGCGGCCGGCGCTGTCGAAATCCTGGATCGCCCGGGCCGGAATGATG
>JANPKF010000230.1:0-1806 GCA_031425895.1 Caulobacteraceae bacterium
GTCGGGAGAGGGTGGCCCCCGAAGGGGGTCGGGTGAGGGCAGCGCCGGCCTTGGACGACGACCATTCTGCCCACACGCTGCGACCGCCGGTGCTGCCCTCATCCGACGCCTTCGGCGCCACCTTCTCCCGACAAGCGGGAGAAGGATCGCGGAAGCGTTTCCTTCGGCCACGAATGCTCCTAGCGTCTTCCCATCCAAGGGAGCTTCACACCATGCGTAAACTGGCCCTGATCGGCGCGACCGCCCTCAGTCTCTTCGCGGGCGCGGCCAACGCCGCAACCGTCGTGGTCACCGCCGAGCGGCTGCTCGACGTGCGCACCGGCAAGTATCTCGAAAAGCCCCTGGTGGTGATCACCGACGGCAAGATCACCGCCGTCGGCAGCCAGGCCAGCATGACCGTGCCGGCCGACGCCACCAAGGTGGACCTTCCCGGCCTGACCCTGCTGCCCGGCCTTATCGATATGCACGTCCATCTGGACAGCTCGCCGCAATACAGCGGCTACAACGACCTGGCCTACACCGACAGCTTCTGGACGGTGGTCGCCGCCGCCAATGCCGAAAAGACCCTGCTGGCCGGCTTCACCACGGTGCGCAACGTCGGCTCCGACGGCTTCAGCGACGTCGGCGTCAAGGAGGCCATCGAGGAGGGCATCGTCATCGGCCCGCGCATCGTCCCGGCCGCCTACGCGATGAGCGCCACCGGCGGCCACTGCGACTCCACCTACTTCCCGCCCTCCGCCAACCAGACCGCCCTGGGCGTCGCCGACGGCCCCGAAGAGGCCCGCAAGAAGGTGCGCTGGCTCAAGAAGTACGGCGCCAAGGCGATCAAGATCTGCGCCACCGGCGGCGTCTTCTCCAACGATGCGGTCGGGGTCCAGCAGATGACGCTGGAAGAGATCAAGGCCGTCACCAGCGAGGCCCACATGGCCGAGATGAAGGTCGCCGCCCACGCGCACGGACCCGAGGGCATCCGCGCCGCCATCGAGGGCGGGGTCGACACCATCGAGCACGCCAGCCTGGTCGACGACGAGGGCATCAAGCTGGCCCTCAAGTACGGCGCCTACTTCGGCATGGACATCTACAACACCGAATACACCCAAGCCGAAGGCCCGAAGAACGGGGTCCGCGAGAGCGAGCTGAAGAAGGACCGCGACATCGCCGAGGCCCAGCGGCAGAACTTCTGCAAGGCGGTGAAGGCCGGGGTGAAGCAGATCTACGCCACCGACGCCGGCATCTTCCCGCACGGCGACAACGCCAGGCAGTTCGCCGTCATGGTCCGCTACTGCGCCACCCCCCTGCTGGCCATCCAGAGCGCCACCATCACCGCCGCCGACGCGCTGGGCCAGACCGGTCAGGTCGGCGAGATCAAGGCCGGGGCCTGGGGGGATCTGATCGGCGTCCAGGGCGACCCGCTGGCCAATGTGCGGGTGCTGGAGAGCGTCACCTTCGTGATGAAGGGCGGCGAGGTGGTGAAGGGCCCCTAGTCCTGCAGTTCCTTGATGGTCGCGACCATCTTTGGCGTCTCGCAGAAACCAGCCGGCTGCGCCTTGCTGCGGTCAGCCATCTCCTTGCACTTCCAGGCGGCGGTCCGCTCGTCGATCATGTCCAGCGGCTCGCGGCTGATGTCGCGACGGGCGATCACCACGCCCAGCTCTTCATAGAATGACTTCCAGTGCGGCCGGTTCTTCGCATCCGGGTCCGGCTCGCCGCCGGTCCTCGCTGCGAACACCGCCGGGTCCACCGCCGCCAGCCTGCGGCCGGCTGCATCAAAGTCGCCCAGCTGGCGTTCGGCATTGGCGGCGCGGG
>JANPKF010000231.1:0-13038 GCA_031425895.1 Caulobacteraceae bacterium
GTTCCGCACGTCTGCATAAAAGTTCCGACAGCGGGCGGAAAAACTTTTATCGCCGGCTTCCTTGGCCAGACCCAGCTGCTCCATGGCTTCCATCTTGCGGACGAACAGCAGGTGGGTGGCGTCGGCCGGCTTGAAGCCGCCGATCGACAGCTTCTTCATATTCTCGCGCTGCCTGGCGGCTTCCGGTGTGTCGCCCTGGCCGTAGGTCAGGAAGAACTGGCGAACCTTTTCCTTCACGGCCGGATCGAGGTCCTTGCGCCAGACGATCGGGTCTTCCGGCAGCACCGGGGATTCCCAGATCACCCGCACCTTGTCGGCCTGGCCTTCATTGCGGTCCTGGTTCAGGCGAATGGCGGTCGAGTTGTTGGTCGCCGCGTCGAGGCGCTTGTTGGCGACCGCGAAGAGGTTGGACTGGTGGTTGGCGGTCAGCACCGTCTTGAAGCAGTTCTCCGGCTTGACGCCGCGCGGGATGAAGACCTCGGTCATCGGCGCCAGGGTGCCGCTGGTCGACTTCTTGTCGCCCATGCCGAAGTTCAGCGTCTTGTCGCACTTCAGGAGGTCGTCGAGGGTTTTGATCGGGCTGTCGATGGGGACGATGATCACCGAGGTGTATCCGTCGGTGCCCGAGGGATCGAAGGTGCGGGCGAAGACCTCGCCGTTCGAGCGGCGCACCGCCTCCAGGCCCGACTGGTTGGAGAACCAGCCGAGATCGGTCTGCTTGAAGCGCATGGCTTCGATCAGGGCGCTGTAGCTGGAGGAGAAGAAGGGCTTCACCTTAAGGCCCGTGGATTTCTCCATGTCGACCAGGATCGGGGTCCAGTAGGTCTCCATGTTCTGCGACTTCTCGGTCGAGAGGATGGAGAAGGTGATCTCGTTCTTGGGCTTTTCCTGGGCCCCGCCGCAGGCGGTGAGCACCAGGGCGGCCGTGGCGGCCAGACCGATGAACAGGCGGCGGGCGATCATTGCGGAGCTCCTTCCCAGAACACGTCCTCGAATTCCGGGCCGTAGATTTCAACAAGCTTGGGCTTCTGCAGGCCGGAGGGCGGTCCGTCGTAGACCACCTTTCCGGCCTTCAGGGCCACGACGCGGTCGCAGTAGCGCAGGGCGTAGTCGACCTGGTGCAGGGTGACGATGACGGTCAGGCCGTCCTGGCGGTTCAGCTCGCGCAGGATTTCCATGACCTTGCGGGCGGCGACCGGGTCGAGCGAGGCGACCGGCTCGTCGGCCAGGATGACCTTGGCCTTCTGGACCAGGGCCCGGGCGATGGCGCCGCGCTGCTGCTGGCCGCCAGAAAGCGTGTTGGCCCGCTGGCCGGCGTAGTCGGAGATACCGACCCTGTGCAGGGCCTGCATGGCCGCCTGCTTGGTCTCTTGCGGCCAGCGACCGAACAGCCCCTGCAGGTAGCCGATCCGGCCGAGCGAACCGAGCGCCACGTTTGTGAACAGGCTGAGGCGGCCGACCAGGTTGAACTGCTGGGCGATGAAGCCGATGCGGATGCGCGCGTCGCGCACCTTCTCGCCGACCTTGCCCTTGGCCTGGGTGGTCGTGCCGAAGGCGGTGATGACGCCATCGCCCTTGTCGATGGTCTGCAGGCCGTCGATCGAGCGCAGCAGGGTGGACTTGCCAGAGCCGCTGGGCCCGATCAGGGCGACCATCTCGCCCTTGTTCACATCCAGCGACACGCCATCGAGGGCGCGGCGCTTGCCGAAGGTCTTGGAGACTCCCCGGACCTTGAGAACGGCGTCTTGCGTCATGTGTCTCTTCTTGGCGCGGCACGCGGGGAAAATTACCCCCGATCCGTTACGCTATCTGGCAGGGTTTCCGCAACCTTGCGGACTCTGTGGGGCGACCTTGCGGCCTTTGGCGCCGCCCTTTGCCCGGCAAGGGGCAGGCCCGTGTGAGCGGGGGGTATAAAAACCACTTTACAGGGGGGTCCCTATGCCTCATATCGCCCGGCTCCGGCGGACCCCGTTGTCCTCATCGCTGCTAACGCCGGCCTGGGTTTAACTGCTAACAGGGGGCTACGTGAATTGCACACGTACCATACTCCCCTGGACCTGGTCCGCGAGCGGTCTCCGGAACATCCTGTCGCACTCGTGCGACGCGATGCCGTAGCCGCAGCAGCGCGCTGGTTCCAGACGAAGTTCAAAGGTGACGTCCTCTACGCTGTGAAGGCAAACCCTTCGCCGTGGGTGATTGAAACGCTTTACGCCAACGGCGTGACCCGGTTCGACGTAGCGTCGGTGCCGGAAATCGCGCTCGTGTCCGAACATGCGCCCGGCGCCCAGATGGCCTTCATGCATCCCGTGAAGAGCCGTCGGTCGATCAGCCAGGCCTATTTCGACTACGGCGTGCGCACCTTCGCGCTCGATACGCACGAAGAGCTTGCCAAGATTCTCGATGCAACCGGTGGTGCGCGCGACCTGAACCTCATCGTCCGCATGGCGGTCGATGCGGAGGGCGCCAACTTCAGCCTGTCGGGCAAGTTCGGGGTCACCCCGTTCGAAGCCCCCAGCCTGCTGCTGGCCGCGCGTCAGGCGACGAGCGCCCTTATGGGCGTCAGCTTCCACGTCGGTAGCCAGTGCATGCGCCCCACCGCCTACCAGGCGGCCATGGCGCAGGTCAGCCGGTCGTTGATCCGCGCCGGCGTGTTCGCCGACGTGGTCGATGTCGGCGGCGGCTTCCCGAGCATCTATCCCGGCATGATCCCGCCGGACATGGACGACTATTTCAGCGCCATCGAACGCGGCTTCAACGAGATGCCGGTGTCCGAGACGACCGAGCTGTGGTGCGAACCCGGCCGGGCCCTCGTCGCCGAGTCCACCTCGCTGCTGACCCGGGTCGAGCTGCGCAAGGGCGACGCGCTTTACCTCAACGACGGCAGCTACGGCTCGCTGTTCGATGCGGCGCACGTCAAATGGCCCTTCCCGGTCAAGCTCTACCGGGGCGAAGGCGCCGAGGCCCGTGAAGTCGAGGGCGACCTGAAGCCGTTCCGCTTCTACGGTCCGACCTGCGATTCCATGGACCACATGCCGGGTCCCTTCTATCTGCCCACCGATATCCAGGAAGGCGACTTCATCGAGATCGGCATGCTGGGCGCCTACGGGGTCGCCATGACCACCCGCTTCAACGGGTTTGGCGAGACCGAGATGGTGGAAGTGACCGACGCCCCCATGGCCTCGATGTTCGGTCTTGCCCGTCGCTCGATCCCGGCTCCCAAGCCGGCCAGCAACGTCGTCAGACTGTCACGCCCCAAGGGCAGGAAACGTCGGCGGAAGTAAGCCGTTTAGTACCTTCGAACCTGCCGCAGGCCCGTCGCTCCGTCCGGGCCTGCGGACGCATTTGTGACGGGCGCTCATATCCAAGGGAAACCTGAAGCGATGAACGCTCCTGTTCCGAACACCAAGGCCCAGCTGCTCGGCAACACCGTCGAGCATGTCGACATGACCAGCTTCGACGCCCGTCCGATCATCGATTCGATGCGCAAGATGAGCTTCTCGAGCCGCGACACGGCCCGGGCGGCCGACATTTTCTCGATGGCCATCGAAGACCCCGACTGCAGCCCCTGGCTGATCCTGGCCGGTTCGACCTCGGCCGGCGGCTGCATGCATGTCTACCGCGACATGGTGAAGTTCGGCATGGTCGACGCCATCGTCGCCACCGGCGCCTCGATCATCGACATGGATTTCTTCGAGGCCCTCGGCTTCAAGCACTACCAGGCCGCCGGCCCGGTGGACGACAACGTGCTGCGCGAGAACTACATCGACCGCATCTACGACACCTACATCGACGAGGAAGAGCTCCAGGCCTGCGACCACACCATCCTGGAGATCGCCAACCGCCTTGAGCCGCGCGGTTATTCCAGCCGTGAGTTCATCTGGGAAATCGGCAAATGGCTCTCGGAAGGCAACGCCAAGAAGCCCGGTAGCCTGATCCAGACCGCCTATGAAGAAGGCGTGCCGATCTTCTGCCCGGCCTTTGTTGATTCGTCGGCCGGCTTCGGGCTGGTGAAACACCAGAAGGAACGCATGGCCGCCAAGCAGCCCTACCTGATGCTGGACGCCATCGCCGACTTCCGCGAACTGACCGACATCAAGATCGCCGCCGGCACCACCGGCCTGTTCATGGTCGGCGGCGGGGTTCCCAAGAACTTCGCCCAGGACACCGTGGTCTGCGCCGAGATCCTCGGCGTCGAGGCGGAGATGCACAAGTACGCCGTGCAGATCACCGTCGCCGACGTGCGGGACGGCGCCTGCTCGTCCTCGACCCTGAAAGAGGCCGCCAGCTGGGGCAAGGTGGACACCACCTTCGAACAGATGGTCTTCGCCGAGGCCACCACGGTCGTGCCGCTGATCGGTTCGGACGCCTATCACCGGGGCGCCTGGAAGAACCGCACCAAGCGCCGCTGGAACAAGCTGTTCCAATAGCCACACTAACCGCCGCCGCTTCGGGAACCCCCGGAGCGGCGGTTGCTTATGGCCTTCGGGGACGTTTAAGTCGGCCCGTTGCCGTCGGAGCTTCCATGTCCATGATCCGCTTCTCGTTTGTCGCCGCTACGGCGGTGCTTCTGCTGGCCGCCTGCGGCAAGGCCGAAGAGTCCGAGACGCCGACCCCGGTGGAACCGCCCGCCAAGGCCGAGACTCCCGCCGCCCCGACCGGCCCTCTGGGTCCTGACCAGACCATCACCACCGACGGCGCCACCGTTTCGGTCGGCGCGGCCGCTTCGAAGGTCGCCACTCCGTCCTACGCGCCCCTCTATCCCGGCGCCGTGGTGGTCAACAGCGTGGTCGGCGAGAGCGGCGTCGGCAAGGGCGGCACGGTCACCTACCGGGCGAACGTCAACACCGCGGCGATCATCGATTTCTACGAGGGCAAGGTGAAGGCCGCCGGCAAGCCGGTGACCATGAACGCCGAGATGGGCGCCAATGTGCGCATGCTGACCGCCGGCGACAGCGGCGACGGCAAGGGCGCCGTGCAGGTTATCGCCAGCCCGGCCGGCAGCGGCTCGGAAGTGCAGCTGACCTGGTCGGATGAGGACGCGGCGGCCAGCTCCGGCCCCGCGGTCGGCTCTCCGCCGCCGTCGCCCCGGACCAAGGAAGGCGGCTACAAAGGCAAGGTCGGCGGTTGACCGCTTGCCGCAGACCCTCGCGGTAGTTACCTCTGACCCATGTCCTGCGGCCACGACCACAACAGCAACGGTCTGAGCGGCGGCGCCCTGAGCGCCGAGTTGAGCGCCGCCGACGCGCGTTGCGCCGATGCCGGCCAGAAGCTCACCGCCCCGCGCCGGCGGGTCCTGGAGCTGCTGCTCGAGGCCGGCCAGCCGGTGAAGGCCTATGACCTGATCGCCACTTTCGCCGAGGGGGCGCCGGCCAAGCCGCCGACCGTCTATCGGGCGCTGGAGTTCCTGTCGAAGCAGGGGTTCGCCCACCGGATCGAGAGCCTCAACGCCTATGTCGCCTGCCGCCACTCGGCCGCTGAGGGCGCCGACAACCACGCCGCCGCCTTCCTCATCTGCGACTGCTGCGGGGCGACCCGCGAGATTGACCCGGCCGTGCTGGACAGCATCGAGACCGCCGCCCGCGGGCCGGGCTTCACCGTCCAGTCGGTGACCATCGAGGCCCACGGCCTCTGCGCCGATTGTGCGGCTTGAGTTGGGGGACCTGATGACGTTCGACGGGGCTGAGCTCTGGCGCGGGGGCGTCAACACCTGGGAATGCGACGAGATGGGGCACATGAATGTGCGCTTTTACGTCGTCAAAGCCGTAGAGGGCCTGGCCACTCTGGCCGCGCTGATCGGCATGCCCGACGCCTTTCGGTCCGACGCCACCTCGACCCTGCTGGTGCGTGAGCAGCACATCCGTTTCCTGAAGGAGGCCCACGCCGGCGCCGCCCTGCACATGGTTGGCGGGGTGGTCGAGATGGGTGAGAGCGAGGCCAGGCTCGTCCAGCTGCTGATCCATTCGAACACCGGTGAGATCGCCGCCAGCTTCCAGACCGTGGTCACCCACGCGACCGCCTATGAAGGCGTCGCCTTTCCCTGGTCGGACCGCACGCGCAACAAGGCCGCCGCCCTGACCATGGCCGTGCCGGAAAAGGCGCAGTCCCGCAGTGTGGCGCTGGACCCGGTCGAAAGCACCGGCAGCCTGGCGCGGGCCGATGAGCTTGGCCTGATGCGCATCGGCCTGGGCGCCATCTCCCCGCAGGAGTGCGACGTCTTCGGGCGGATGAGACCCGAACTGTTCATCGGCCGGGTGTCGGACGGCATCGGCGCCCTGGTCGGTCCCTTGCGCGCCATCGTCGCCGACAACGCCCCAAGCAAGCCGGCCCG
Source organism: Caulobacteraceae bacterium (assembly GCA_031425895.1). GTDB lineage: Bacteria > Pseudomonadota > Alphaproteobacteria > Caulobacterales > Caulobacteraceae > Caulobacter. The sequence continues at coordinate 6,329 of JANPKF010000231.1, forward strand.
CACCGGCGGGGCGGTGCTGGAGTATCGCCTGGTGCAGCTGGGTTGGCCGCGGGCGGGAGAGCGCTTCGAATTGCGCTCCGGCCTGGTCGGCGCCGACGCCCGCACCATGCGCATGGTCCACTGGATGCTGGATCCCGAGACCGGCAAGATCTGGGGGACCAGCGAGGCGGTGGCGATCACCTTCGACCTCGACGCCCGCAAGGTGGTGCCGATCGAGGATGCGGCGCGGGCGGCGATGATGCCGACCATGAAGGCCGGTCTGGCCCTCTAGGCCCTCAGGGCTTCGAGCAAGGCGGTTCGCACACGGTCCGGAACCTCCATGGGCAGGAAATGGCTCGTGCCGGGGATGGTCTCGACCGTGATGCGGCCCGTCGCCCCCAGCTCGTCCAGGCGGTCGTCGACCGAGCAGGTCGATCCGATTTCGGCTTTGAGGATGCGGATCGGGCAGGTCGAGTTGAAGAAGCCGGGCCAGGGATGGTGTTCGCGGGCCGAGAAGTTGGCGGCTTCCCAGGCCGGGGCGCAGGACAGCCGGAAGCCGCCGTCGTCGGCGGGGACCAGGCCATCGGCCAGGTAGTCGGCCAGCATTTCGGCCGGCCAGGACTTGAAGGCGCCGCGGCCGAGATAGGCGTCATAGGCAGCCTCGCGGCTGTCGAACCGGTTGCGGCGGCGCAGGGCGCCGATAGCCAGGGGCGAGGAGCCGGTGGTGGCGCCCAGCGTCCTGGCGACGTCTTCCCGCATGACCACGGGGTCCAGCAGCACCAGGCTGCCCAGCAGGTCTGGCCGCAGGCCGGCCGCCACCAGCCCCGAGGTGCCGCCCATCGAATGGCCGGCCACGACCTTCGGCGGGGCATCGAGGGCCTCCAGCAGGCCGATCATGTCGCTGCCGAAATTGGCCCAGGAGCCGTGGCCGTCGCCGGGGTCGGCCTCAAGCTCGCAGAGGCCATGGCCGCGCATGTCGATGGCCAGGATGCGGTGGCCGGCCTCGGCCACGGGGATGAGCAGGGTGCGGTAGGTCAGGGCGTTGAAGCCGTTGGCGTGGCAGAAAACCAGGTCGACGGAGCGATCCTCTGGTCCCATCTCGATGCCGGTCATGACCCCGTCGCCCGCCGGGCTGCGGATCGGAATGCGCTTGCGGCGGAAGGCCGGGTCGCCAAACACTTCCGGGGGCGGTGCGGGATCGGTGCTCATCCCTATCCTCATGGCTGACCGCCCCAAGGTCACGCAAGAGGCTTGGTTTTCCCCGCGTCAGGGCGCCATGCTGTCGCCAAACCGGGAGGACTACCCATGAACGCCCATACCCCTGTCGACGTGACCACCACCGACTGGACCTGTTTCGCCGTCACCATCGAGGATGGGGTCGCCCATATCCAGCTCAAGCGGCCGGACGAGTACAACACCATGGTCCGGGCGTTCTGGAACGAGCTGCCAGTGATCGTGAAGGACATCAGCGACAACGCCAGGGCCCGCGCCATCGTGCTGTCCTCGACCGGCAAGCACTTCTGCGCCGGCATGGACCTGGCCGTGTTCGGCGGCGGGGGCAGCACCACGGGCATGAAGCCGACCGACAAGGAGAACGCCGGCGAGAGCTTCCGCTATCACGTGCATCACCTGCAGGACGTCATCAGCTGCCTGGACGAGGCGCGGATGCCGGTGATCGCAGCGATCCAGGGCGGCTGCGTCGGCGGGGCGGTCGACCTGACCAGCTCGGCGGACATCCGCTACTGCACGGCCGACGCCTTCTTCGTGATCCAGGAGATCAACATCGGCATGACCGCCGACGTCGGCACCTTCCCCCGCCTGTGCAAGCTGATCCCCGAGGGCTGGGTGAGGGAGCTGGCCTATACGGGCCGCCGCCTGCCGGCCGCCAAGGCGCAGCAGATCGGCCTGGTCAACGAGGTGTTCGAGACCCACGAGCAGTGCGTCGAGCATGCCCTGGCCACGGCCCGGGAGATCGCCTCGAAGTCGCCGCTGGCGGTGGCCGGCAGCAAGGTGATGATCAACTACGCCCGCGACCACAGCATCAAGGATGCGCTGGACTATATCGCCGTCTGGCAGACCGGCATGTTCAGCGGGCCCCACATGGCCGAGGCCTTCAAGGCCAAGGCCGAGAAGCGCGACAGCGACTTCCCGGACCTGATCCCGCTGCGTCGGGGGATGTAGTTGCGTGCTTCGACACGCGGCCCGCGGCCGCTGCTCAGCATGACTGACTTTTGTGGATCGCTTCCCGGTTGGTCATCCTGAGCAGCCCGCGCAGCGGGCGTGTCGAAGGACGCCCTAAAACTCCCGTTCCGCCCCGCTCAGGTCGGCGCCGTCGAGTTTCGCGCCGGTGAGGTCTGCCTCCAGCAGGCGCACCCGCTGGGCGCGGGCGTCCCGCAGGTCGGCCTGGCGCAGGGCGGCGCGGGTCAGGTTCGAGCGAAGATAGCGGCCTTCGCCGATCAGCAGAGGGCCGAGGTCGGCGCCGCGCAGGTCTGCGCGGTCGAGGCGGGCGTCGATCAGCTTCACCCCCCTAAGGTCGGCGCCACGCAGGTTGGCGCCGCGCAGGTCGGCGCCGGACAGGTCGGCCCCCTGCAGTTCGACGCCCTCCATATCCATGCCGAAGAAGACCGAGCCCGGCGCCTGGATGCCGGTCAGCACCCGGCGGCGCATCTGGCGCAGGGAACGGAAGTCGACGCGGGAGACCTTGGCAGCGGCGCCGCCGGCGCCCTGGGTGGCGCAGAAGCGTTCGTGGTCGGCGATGACATCCCCGAGCGGCGCATCGTCGATGTAGCAGATCGGTGGCGGCGCGCGCAGCACGTCCGAAAGGTCCGCATGCGCCAGGTTGGCCGTCGAGGTGTCGACACCGGTCAGCACCGCCCGCTTCAGCGAGGCGCCCTCAAGATCGGCGTTGAACATCTCGGCGTCCGACAGGTCGGCCCCATCGAGCAGGGCCCGGGTCAGCCGCGCCCCGCCCAGCTGGGCTCCGGCCAGGAGGGCGTCGGTGAGGTCGGCCGAGCGCGACTCATCGGAGATCTGGGCGCCCTCGAGATTGGTCCCGGCCATTACCGCGTAGGCCAGTTCGCCCGGCCGGGCGTCATGGGTCAGGATGCGGAAGCCCTGGGTGCTGTCCTGGACGGCGATGCGGCCTTCGCGAAGGTCGGCCCCCATCAGGTTGGCGTAACTGAGGTTGGCGCCGCGCAGGCAGACGCCGCGCAGGTCGGCCTTGGAAAAGTTGACGGTGCGCAGGTCTGCGTCGCGCAGGTCCGCCCCGAAGAGGACGGCGCCGGACAGGTCGCCGCCCTTCAGGCTGGCCCCGTTCAGCCGCGCCCCGGTCAGCTCGGCCTCGGAGAGGTTGACGCCCTCCAGCATGACGTTGCTGAGGTCGGCGTGCGCCAGGTTGGCGCGCTTGCCGCCCGGCCGGCCGCTGAGGAAGCGTGCATGGGCCTCCAGCGTCTGCTTGAGGCTGGCCGGTTCGAAGGTGCGGAGCAGGCTGGGGGCGGCGGACATCGAGCGGTGATCTTCGGCCCGCGCCCTTAAGGAAGGGTGAGATTTCGCCTGAAATCCTCGTTTTCGGTCAGCGCCTAGAACCAGCCCCTGCGCTTGAACCAGAGCATCGGAAGCACGACGGCCACGACCATCAGCCCCAGCGCCAGGGGTTCGCCCCAGGGCAGGTCGAACTCGGCCATGTGTTTGAAATTCATGCCGAAATAGCTGGCCACCAGGGTGGGCGGCAGGAAGATGACGGCGGCGATCGAGAAGAATTTGATGATGCCGTTCTGCTCGATGTTGATCATGCCGAGGGTGGCGTCGAGCAGGAAGGTGATGTCGCCGGACAGGTGGCCGGCATGGTCGGTCAGGCTGGCCACGTCGCGCTGCAGCGACTTGATGCGGACCGCGTCCTCCTCGCCCTCGGCGATGGAGGGCGAGACGCTGGCGTAGACCAGCAGGCGCGAGAGGCTGATCAGGCTGCCCCGGGCCTTGGCGGTGATGCCGCGCCAGCGGCCGAGCTTGCCGAGGATGACCTCGAACCGGGCTGTCTTGCGGGGCCGTTCGAAGATGTGGTTGGAGAGGTTCTCCACCTGCTCCGAGGCGGCCTCGAGGATGTCGGCGACCCGGTCGACGATGGCGTCCAGCAGGCCCAGGAACACCGACTCCCCGGCATCGCACAGCGCCCCGCCGCGCTCGGCCAGGGTGGCCTCGAACAGCTTGAAGGCGCGGGGCTGGGCGTAGCGGATGGTGATCAGCTGGTCCTTGACCAGCACGAAGGTGACCGGGGTCAGCTTCGGCGACTCGGCCGCCGCCCCGGTGATCACCTCGACGGTCAGGTAGGTGGCGTGGCCCTCGCGGTAGAGGCGGGAAGAGGCCTCGATCTCGCTCATGTCCTCGCGGGTCGGCAGTTCCAGCTTGAGCTGCTGCTCGATGAGCACCTCTTCGTCGCGGGTCGGCTCGACCAGGTCGATCCAGACGGTGTCGGCCGGCAGGACCCAGCCCTCGCCGGGCGTGATCTCGACAACCGTCTGGGCGTTGCGCTGAAGCAGGCGGATCATCGGCGGGTCCTGAAGGGGTGTGGCCAAGGGATGGCGCGGGCCGGCGGCGGCGTCAACGGAGGGCTTGTCGAAGCGGCCCACCCTTGTAGCAGGCCTGCGGTGGGGACAAGGGACCAGGCCGCCGGATTGTTGTTTCCCATCAAGGGGGCGGGGGTAGGCGGACGGCGGGAGACGGGCGGGGGACCGGTGGGCCGGCGGTGGGGCGAAGGGGGTGCGACGGGGGCGCCGGCGTGCGGCAAAGGGGGCCCGGCCTATGGCAAAGGGGGGGCCAGGGTTGCGCAACGCAAAAGGGCCGGCGTTTCCACCGGCCCCTCGCGTTTTTGAATTCCGGGTATGGCCTACTTCTTGTCGCCCGCGCCGGTCGCCTTCTGGATCAGGTCGGCGATGTTGTCGGAGGTCTCGGCGGCCTTGTTGAGCAGGGCCAGGGGCGAGGCGCCCGGCTGCACCGAACCGACCACATGGCCGGCGGCGCTGTTGGCCACCAGGGTGGCGGTGTCCTGGGCGAGGGCGAAGCGGCCGGAGGCCTGGGCCATCTTCTGGGCCTGGCCGTCGGGGTAGATGAAGCCGTGGGTCGGGTAGACCGAGGTGCCGAGGTCGCGGATCGGGTCGTACCAGACCTTGACCTGGGTCCAGTTGCCGGCCGGCGAGACGTCGACGACGGTGACATCCTTCTCGACCTTGCCGCGGGCCCCGCCGATGGCGGACCAGTTGGCGTGGGTGATCTGGATGACGCGGTCGGTCAGCACGCGGGAGACGACGGCCACGTGGCCGAGGCGCATGCGGCCGGTGGCCTTGAAGCTGAGCACGGCGCCCATCTGGGGGGTGTCGCCGGTCTGGTAGCGCTGGACGGCCTGGCCCCACCAGGTGTGGGCGTCGCCGAAGATCTGGATGCCCGACAGCAGGCGGGCGAACGGCACGCATTGCCAGTAGGTTTCAGCGGACGAGACCGCGGGGATCAGGCTGATCATCAGAGCAGCTGTCAAAGATCCGAGAACGGTCCTGGCCCGTGAACGCATGCTGGGATGCTCCCCCGTGGAAACGATTGGTAACGCTTAGTCATCTCACAGGGGAATGAAAAGAGTCTTTTCACGTCGCCGGCGCGACAGATCGTCTTTTCGCCCATGAATCCATCAGAAGCTTCATGCGGGCGCGGGCCGGCTTTTCGATCAGGTGATAGCTGGCGGCGGCCAATGGAACCACCGAGACGATGAACAGCATCCAGACATACCAGGGCAGTCGATCGTCTGCTGTATTCAAGAGCTTTGTTGCTGCATTCACAAAAAGAAGCTTCCAGGGCACGCAGATCATATAGACCGAATAGCTGATCTCACCGAGGTAAACCGACGCCTGTCCGCTGGCGAAGCGCGAGCCATGCTCCGCCATCCCCGCCAGGCACAGGATAAGCCCCCCGAACCCGGCCACGGCCAGCAGATCAGGCGCCCCGGACACCGCCGCCATCAAGGCCCCGGCGCCCATAAAAGCGGCGCCCATGGCCCCCGCGCGCAGGGACTTCACCGCCCCGGACCGCCACAGGCCGTGCATGGCGCAGCCGAGCGCGAAGCAGGGAACGATTCGCAGGGCGCCCCAATGGATGGTGGCCTCGGTCAGCTGTTCGCCGGTCAGGGCGGTGTAGGCGGGGTAGAGGATGGCCATGAAGCCGAGGGCCAGGGCCGCGCCCAGCCAGGCGCGGTGGCGCAACCGCCAGGAGGCCCAGGCGAAGACCGGGAAGGTCAGGTAGGCGAACCACTCGGCCGAGATCGACCAGCTGGGATGGTTGAAGGCCGCCTTCGGCGCGACGCCCCAGGCCTGGACCAGCAGCAGGTTGGCGGGCAGCGATTGCCAGCTGAGGATATTGGCGTCGATGGCGAAGCCGGCGGCGCCGGCCGCCAGGCCCAGCGCCATGACACCGAGCAGGGTGGCCAGGTGCAGCGGATAGACCCGCGCCAGCCGGTTCCACAGGAAGGCGCCGTACCTGAACCGCCCCTCACCGAAGCTCTCCAGATAGACGTGGCAGAGGATGAAGCCCGAGAGGGTGAAGAACAGCTCGACCCCGAGGTAGCCTTTCCCGATCAGGGCGGGCTCGACCAGGGCCGGGCCGAGGCCGACCTGCAGATTGGGCCAATAGTGATAGAGCACCACCCACATGGCGGCGAAAAACCGCAAACCCGTCAGCGGCTTTATGTGGGC
>JANPKF010000232.1:0-4932 GCA_031425895.1 Caulobacteraceae bacterium
ACGGCCGCCCCTGACAGCATACGGGCGATCTCTTCCTCGCGAGCGTCGGGGGCAAGGGTCTCCACCGACGTGCGGGTCTTTTCGCTGTCGCCAGTCTTGGCGATGCGCCAGTGGGCGTCTCCGCGGGCGGCCACCTGGGGACTGTGGGTGACGACCAGCACCTGGGCGCCCGCGGCCAGACGCTTGAGGCGCAGGCCGACCGCGTCGGCCACGGCGCCGCCGACCCCCTGATCGACCTCGTCGAAAATCATCAGCGGCTGGGGTCCGTCCCCACGACCGGCCAGCGCCGCCTTCAGCGCCAGGGCGAAGCGGGCGAGTTCGCCGCCTGAAGCGATGGCTTCCAGCGGGCCGAAAGGCGCGCCGGGGTTGGTGCTGATCTCGAAGGCGATACGGTCAAGGCCAGACGGTCCTGCACGCTCTTCTACCAAAGGCTCGACCGCGACCTGGAAGCGGGCCTTCTCCAGTTTCAGCGGGCTGAGTTCCGACATGACGGCAGTGGCCAGACGGTCGCCGGCGGCGCGGCGTTCGGCCGACAGCCGTTGGGCGGCCGTGAAGTAGGCGTCGCGGGCCCAGTCCTCTGCGGCCTCGGCTTCCTTGAGGGCGTCGGCGTTGCTCTCGATAGCGGCCAGGTCCTTGGCGAACCTTATCCTCAGGTCCGGCAGGTCCTCGACGGCGCAAGACAGCTTGCGGGCCATGGCGCGCAGGGCGAACAACCGCTCCTCGGCCTGTTCCAGCCGCTGGGGGTCCAGTTCGAACGCATCGGCGGCGGCGTCGATGGCGGCGGACGCCTCCTGCGCCTCGTTGACGGCCCGGTCGATGATCTCCTGCGCCGCGGTCAGTCGGGTCAGGGCCAGGCCGCCGTCGCCCGCCCCGGCCTGAACGGCCCGCTCCCGCGCCCGCTCCAGGGCCCGGAACGCCGTGGCCAGGCGGTTGCCGATCTGGCCGGCCTCGATGGCTTCCCGCGCCGTGGAGATGTCGGCCAGAGCCTTCTCGGCAGCGCCCAGCAGGGCCCGTTCTTCCGCCAGTTCGGTCTCTTCGCCCAGGCGAGGGGCCAGCTGGTCCAGCTCCGACAGGCGCAGGGTGATTTCCTCGACCTCTGCGGCGGCCCGGTCGGCCTTCTCGCGCAGGACCTTCAGCGCTTCACGGGCCGACCGCCAACCGCTCCAGGCGGCGGTGACGGCTTCCACGGAAACCTGGCCATAGGCGTCGAGCAGGCGACCGTGGGTGCGGGCGTCGAGCAGACCGACAGTCTCATGCTGGCCGTGCACCTCAAGCAGCAGGCCGCCGATCTCCTTGAGGGTGGCGACGCTGGTCGCCTGGTCGTTGACGAAGGCGCGGGACCGACCGTCGGCCGACAGCTGGCGGCGCAGCACCAGATCCTCAAAGGGCGAATAGTCGAGGCCCTTTTCCTCGAGCAGGCCCCAGACCGCATGGTCCGCGGCCAGGGCGAACATGGCGGTCGCCGCCGCCTGGGCCGCCCCGCGCCGCACCAGGCCGGCGTCGGCGCGCGCGCCGGTGGCCAGGCCCAGGGCGTCGAGGATGATCGACTTGCCGGCCCCGGTCTCGCCCGTCAGAGCGGTCAGGCCGGGCCCGAAATTGAGGTCGAGCTGTTCGATCAGCACGACGTCGCGAATGGTGAGGCCGATCAGCATGCGGTCAGCTTCGTCTCGAATCGAGTTCGTTCAAAGCCCCGCACGTGGCGAAGCAGGCGAAACCCTAGCACGAGAACGAGACGAGAACAAACGTCCTCGGCACTGCAGTCCCTAGCGCGTCGGCGGGGTCGGGGTCTCTGCGATCGGGTCGGACGTCGGCGGCGGCGGCTCGGTGCCCGGCGGGGTCACCGGCGGCTGCGGCTCAGGCGTCTGCATCGGCGCGCCGGGCGCCGAGGTGGAAGGCGCGGGCGCATTGGTGTCCGCCGGCGGGGCGATCGTCTGGCTCTTGTTCTTGCCGGTGCCGGTCACGCGCTGGAGGATGCTGCGCTTGGCGCCGGGGGTCAGCGGGGCGACGGCCGGTTGCAGACCCTTGTCGGTCAGCAGCTTGTAGCCTTCGCCGTACCAGGGATCGTCCCGGAAGTTGTAGCCCAGCATGCTGCCGGTGCGCTGCGCTTCGCCGACCAGACCGACGGTCAGATAGGACTCGATCAGACGGTAGAGGGCTTCCGGTGCGTGGCTGGTGGTCTGGTACTTGTCGATCACCGTGCGGAAGCGGCCGATGGCGGCAATCGTCTGGCCCTCACGCAGGTACCAGCGCCCGACCTCCATCTCCTTGCCGGCCAGCTGGTCGTAGACCATGTCCAGCTTGTACTGGGCGTCGATGGCGTACTCGCTCTTGGGGAAGCGAAGCTGCACGTCGCGCAGGGCGACGAGGGCCTGTTCGGTGGCGGCCTGGTCGCGGCCGACGTCGACGATCTGTTCGAAGTAGCAGATGGCCTTCAGGTAATAGGCGTACGGCGTCGAGGGGTTGCCCGGGTACAGGTTGATGAACCGGTCGGCGTTCTCGATGGCGTCGGCGTAGTTGTTGGCCTGGTAGTTGGCGTAGGCCGTCATCAGAATCGCCCGGCGGGACCATTCCGAATAGGGGTGCTGACGCTCCACTTCCTCGAAGTAGGAGATGGCGTCGGCCCAGCGCTTGCTGTCCAGGCGGTCGGCGCCGGTTGCGTAAAGCAGCTCGACCGGACGCTCGATGTAGGCCAGGCGCGGCTTGGGCTTTTGGCCCGCGCAGCCGGTAACGACCAGGGCCCCCGCGACGGCGGCGGCGAAGATGGCCTTACGGCTCCAGGGAAGAGGCAGCACGAACCCTCACAATCGAAATCCAACGCGGGCGCCCCCGCGCCGTTGGAAGAGGTATCTACACCACGCAAGGGCGGGCGCAAATGTGGCGTTCTCACAAGAAACGCCCTTCTCCCGCTTGCGGGGAGACGGTGGGCCGGGAAGCGGCTCGGATGAGGGCCGTCCGGAGGGTTGAGGGACGGGGAAATTCAGTCGGCGGCGTTTATCGCGCCGAGTCGTATTTCAATCTGAAAGGCTGGCGCTGCCCTCATCCGACCCCCTTGCGGGGGCCACCTTCTCCCGGCAAGCGGGATAAGGATCTAGACGGCCTGGGCCAGTTCCTGGGTCCAGGTGCGGACGCGCCACGCGTCCGGGTTGGCCAGCAGGGCGCGGACGACGAGGTTGTTCAGGCCGTGGCCGGCATAGAGGCCATCGAAACGGCCGAGGATCGGCATGCCCAGAACATAGAGGTCGCCCACCGCGTCCAGCGCCTTGTGGCGCACAAACTCGTCCGGGCGGCGCAGGCCTTCCGGGTTGAGGATGCGATCGCCGTCGAGAACAACGGCGTTTTCGATCGAACCGCCACGGGCCAGACCGATGGCGCGCAGGGCTTCCACTTCGCGCACGAAGCCGAAGGTGCGGCAGTCGGCCAGTTGTTCGCGGAACGACTCTTCGTCGACGACGAGGTCAACGCGCTGGGTGCCGATCGGCGCGGCGTCGAACTTGATCTCGAAGGCGACTTCGAACTGCTCGGCCGGGGACAGGCTGGCGCGCTTGTCGCCCTCGATGACCTCGACGGTGTCGAGCATCTCGATGTAGCGGCGGGCCGCTTCCTGGCGGCGACGGCCGACCCGGTCGAGGATCTCGATGAAGGGCTGCGAGGAACCGTCGAGGATCGGCAGTTCCGGGCCGTCGAGTTCGACGACAGCGTTGTCGATCGAGAGGGCGGCCATGGCGGCCATCAGGTGTTCGATGGTCGAGACGGTGACGCCGGCGTCGTTGCCGATGACGGTGCCCAGCTGGGTCTTCACAACGGCTTGCGGCGACACGCGCACGGCGTTGTCGCGGTCGCGCACATCGGTGCGGACGAAGACGATGCCGGCGTCCGGCGCGGCCGGGCGGATCGAGACGCGGACGTGCTCACCGGTGTGCAGGCCCAGGCCCGCGAAGATCGCGGGGCCGCCGACGGTGTGCTGATGGTATGCCGAAACGGACAAGACCGATCCTTGAACTGCTGCTGCGCGATCGAACTGACCGCATCACGCCCCGTCGTCTTTGTAGGCGTCTCTTCGCAATGCAGCAAAGCAAGAGCTGTTTCGAATTGTTACGTAGTTAATAGTCTGAATTTGTTGGCCTTTCACCGGTCGCGCGAACCCTGGAAATTGGTCAGCAGAGGGCCGTTTTCAAGGCCGGCAGGGTCGCTTTCACGGCCATCGACAGCGGAGCCGGCAGGGCGTCGAGCGCGAACCAGTCCAGAGCTTCGTGCTTGTGGGGCTCGAGATTGACCGGCTCGCCGGTGACGCCTTCGGCCAGATAGGTCGGGGCGACCCAGTGCTCCGGCGTGTCAGAATGTATCTGGTCGGTGACGCAGAGCAGGCGCAGATCGCCCAGGATCAGGCCCGTCTCCTCCGCCACCTCACGGCGCAGCGCGTCCTCGATGGGCTCAAGGAAGTCGATCTTGCCGCCGGGAATGCTCCAATGTCCCGCCTCGGGATGGCGCAACCGGCGCAGGAGCAGCAGCTTGCCGTCCCTGACGATACAGGCGCCCACACCCAGCCTCGGTTCAGCCATGTCTTGCCTCCTGCCCTGCTCCCTAGAGGTGGAGCGCTTGATCCGATAGTCGGCTGTCACTTGCTGGAACGCGCTCTAGGGCCAATCGACATTCAGGTTCCAACCCAAAATTCCGCTCATCCCGGCGAACTCCGTTTCGCCGGGATGAGCGGGATAGAAATGAGCTGAATCTCGATAGGACTTAGACGGCCTCCGCAAGCGACTTCAAAAGCAGGATCGTCATCAGGCCGCTGCCCCACTCTTCGTCAGGATACCGTGCCGTCTCGCGATAGCCCCGGCCGGCATAGAACGCCCTGCTCCTGGCATTGAAGGTGTCTGTTTCGAGCCGCACCGACGGGAAGCCCGCTGCGGCGATCTCATGCTCCGCCTTGCC
>JANPKF010000233.1:0-2440 GCA_031425895.1 Caulobacteraceae bacterium
CCGGCAATGGCGTTGATCAGCGCTTTCTCACGAGATTCCAGCGTCACGGCGCTGACCGTGGTTTCCGATTTGAAGAGATCTATCAAAGCCCCAACCCAGGTCATGGTTCCGGTATCCGCTTCGCTGGCCTTGGCTTCTGAAGCGCCAGGCGGTGTGGTCGGGGACGTGAGCATCCTGGGAAGCGAACGGTCCAGGAACAGCGCCCTCGGCTTGGCGGCGACTTTCGGCGGCTTGATGCAGATGTCGCTTGCGGCTGCAAACACCAGCGCGTCGCGGAGTGCATCGACGTCTTCGCCGAGGACATCCGGGAGGGCCAGATCGACCGTCTCGTTGTTTTCGAGGAGCAGGATCGGCCGGCCCTCCGCCTTCTCCTTGACATCTTTGGTTATTCTCGCGGCAGCCTTGTTGAGGGTAGCTCCGGACAGCATGGACGCCTCAATGGCCCCAGCGCCTTCCTTCATGGTGGTCTTGCCGTCGAACTTTGGCAGGCCCAGCGCTGCGACCTTGGTATCCGCCAGAGCCTTTTGGGCCTTTAGGAGTTCGGTCTCGGCCTCGATCTCGGCGGTCTTGGCCTTGGTTGCGGCCTGCGGATCGGGCTTTTCCTCCTCGGCCAATGCCGTCAGGGGAAGGCAGCCGATAGATAGCGCCATGACGCCGGCGGTGAACTTGCGAGTGCGCATGTTAGCCTCCTCAGGGTTGAATTCTGCCCTCTAGGTGACACCTCGCTCCCTTGGTCCGCCGTGACGCCCGTCACGCCATTCAGAGTTGTTAACCCCGCCCACCTCTGTCAGCTTGGCCGAACAGCGGTCGGGGGGACTCGCCGATGGCGGATGGATCGGGGGCAGCAAGCGTGCGGTACCGCGCCTTCATCAGCTACAGCCATCGCGACGCCGCCTTCGCGGGCCGCCTGCACCGCCGTCTGGAAGGTTATGTCCTGCCCAAACGGCTCGGCGCGGACCGGCGGCTGACCCCCATCTTCAAGGACCGCGAGGAACTCCCCGCCGCCCATGACCTCAGCACCCAGGTCCGCGCCGCCCTGGCGGTGTCCGACTGCCTGATCGTGGTCTGCTCGCCGGACGCCGCCGCCTCGCCCTGGGTCGGCCGGGAGATCGACCTGTTCCGCGCACTGCACCCGGACCGGCCGATCCTGGCGGCGCTGATCCGGGGCGAACCGGCAGAGGCCTTTCCGCCGGCGTTGGCCGACGGCGGCGCCGAGCCCCTGGCCGCGGACTTCCGCAAGGCCGCTGACGGCGAGCGGCTGGCGCTCCTGAAGCTGATCGCCGGCATCGCCGGAGTCGGGGTAGACCAGCTGGTCCAACGGGACGCCCAGCGACGAATACGGGGCGTGATGGCGGTCACGGCGACGGCCGTCGCCGGGATGATAGCCATGGGGGCAATGACGGCCTTCGCTCTTCACGCGCGGGCAGAAGCCCAACGTCAGAGGCGCGAGGCCGAGAAGCTGGTGGAGTTCATGTTGACTGACCTTCGGCAGGAACTGAAAGGCGTCGGTCGTCTGCCCGTCATGGCCGCGGTGAATCGGCGAGCGCTGGAATACTTCCACGCCCAGGACCTGGATCAACTGCCAGACGCGGCGCTGGAGCAACGGGCGCGCCTCCTGCTGGCAATCGGTGAAGACGAGACCTCCATGGGTAAGCTGGAAGCCGCCAGCGCCCAGTTCGATGAGGCCTGGCGTGTGACCTCGACGCTCTTGGAGAAGGCTCCCCGCGACCCAGACCGCCTGTTCAGCCACGCTCAAAGCGCCTACTGGCGCGGATACTTGGGCTACCTGCGCAAGCAGACCTCGGATGCGCGCCGAAGCTTTGAGCTTTATCGAACTCTTGCGCAGACCCTGCACCAGCTTGAACCAGCCTCCATACGCGGCCATCGAGAACTCGGATACGCCCAAGGAAATCTCTGCACACTGGCGGTCGAGCAGGAGCGGGATCTTGAACGGGCGTTGACTGCCTGCAAGCAAGCCCTGGCGTCGATGCGCCGAGCAGCGGCACTCAAGCCCGGCGACCGGGGATTGGCGCTGGACATGTCTACCCGTTGGGCCTGGCTGGCGGACGTTCAGCTTGAGCGTGCAGATTTCTCAGCCGCCAGGGACAGCCGCAATGCGCAAGCGGAGCTTCTGAAAGAGCTCCTCGCGAATGACCCGACGAACGCGGAACTACTGGACAACTGGGGCGCCGCTCATCGCGGCTTGGCGGTGGTCGCCTACAGAAACGGCGATCTGGCTGAAGCCCGTCGGCAGCTCCTCGTCGCTCAGCGCGTCTTTCGCGATTTGTCTTCAATGGAGCCGGCAAGCGTACGCTGGCGGGATCAGATCACCTTCATCAATCGCGCCTTGGCGCACGTTGAAACCAGACTTCAGAAAGGACCGACGACATGACCAAACCGCCTCGTGAGGCGCTTCTCCGCCAAACGGAAGAATTTGTTC
>JANPKF010000234.1:0-1664 GCA_031425895.1 Caulobacteraceae bacterium
GGGCGCCATCTACCACACCCGGGGGGGCCGGGGCGTTTATTTCCCTCCCCCGTTTTTTGGGTATTTGGGGGCCCCCTTTGGGGGTGGGATGCGGCCAGCGCCAGCCTTCGACGAATAGCGGAAAAGACAAAGGGCAGACCCGCCGAAGCCGGTGCTGCCCTCATCCGACCGCTTCGCGGCCACCTTCTCCCGACCAGCGGGAGAAGGATCCGTACTGTTGCTACGCCAACTCCAGCTCGCGCTCGCCGTCCCTGGCCTTGGTTCCCAGACGCGTCATCAACGCCTCGTACTGGCCCCACAGCGCCGCCGGCATGCGGTCGCCGAAGCGTTCGTAGAAGGCCGGGATCAGCGAAGCTTCCTCGCGCCAGACGTCGGCATCGACACTGAGCAGCAGATGCAGCTTCTCGTCCGACAGGTCCAGACCCGAGACATCGAGCGAGCCCTTGGCCGGCAGGCGGCCAATGGCGGTGTCGACCGCTTCGGCCTCGCCTTCCAGGCGGTCGAAGATCCACTTAAGGACGCGGCTGTTCTCGCCGTAGCCCGGCCAGACGAACTTGCCGCCGTCCTTGCGGAACCAGTTGACGAAGTAGATGCCCGGCAGCTTGGCCGGATCGGCCTTGGCCCCGACGCGCAGCCAGTGGCTGAAGTAGTCGCCCATGTTGTAGCCGCAGAACGGCAGCATGGCGAAGGGATCGCGGCGCAGCTCGCCGACCTTGTTCTCGGCCGCTGCGGTGCCTTCGGAGGCGGTGTTGGAGGCCAGGAACACGCCGTGCTCCCAGTCGAAGGCCTCGGTGACCAGCGGCACGGCGCTGGCCCGGCGGCCGCCGAACAGGATGGCGCTGATCGGCACGCCGGCCGGATCGGCCCATTCCTCGGCGATGACCGGGCATTGGTCGGCGGCGACGGTGAAGCGGGCGTTGGGGTGGGCGGCCGGGGTGGCGCTGTCCGGCGTCCAGGGCTTGCCCTGCCAGTCGGTCAGATGGGGCGGCGGCTCGTCGGTCAGGCCTTCCCACCAGACGTCGCCGTCCGGGGTCAGGGCGACGTTGGTGAACACGCAGTCGCGGTTCAGGGCGTCGATGGCGTTCTTGTTGGTGCCGATGCCGGTGCCGGGCGCCACGCCGAAGAAGCCGGCTTCCGGGTTGATGGCGCGCAGCTGACCGTCGGCGCCGAAGCGCATCCAGCAGATGTCGTCCCCGACGGTCTCGGCCTTCCAGCCAGGAATGGTCGGCTGCAGCATGGCCAGGTTAGTCTTGCCGCAGGCGCTCGGGAAAGCCGCCGCCACAAACTTCGACACGCCCTTGGGGCTGGTCAGCTTGAGGATCAGCATATGCTCGGCCAGCCAGCCCTCATCGCGGGCCATCACCGAAGCGATGCGCAGGGCGTAGCACTTCTTGCCCAAGAGGGCGTTACCGCCGTAGCCCGAGCCGTAGGACCAGATCTCGCGGCTCTCGGGGAAGTGGACGATCCACTTTTCCTCGTTGCAGGGCCACGGCACGTCCTTCTCGCCCTCGGCGAGCGGGGCGCCCAGCGTATGGACGGCCGGGACGAAGAAGCCATCGGCGCCCATCATGTCGAGCGCCTGCTTGCCCATCCGGGTCATCACCCGCATCGAGATGGCGACATAGGCGCTGTCGGTGATCTCGACGCCCAGGGCGCTGATCGGC
>JANPKF010000235.1:0-1902 GCA_031425895.1 Caulobacteraceae bacterium
CCTCGCCGGCCCCCACCAAGTTCGCCATGGCGCATCTGGGCCTCTGCCAGGAAGACGTCCGCCTGCCGATCACCGCCTGTTCGGAAGCCGCCCGCCATGAGGTTCTCGCAGCGTTGCGGGAAACCGGGCTGATCTGATGGCCGGCAAGCTGATCGCCGAGAACCGCCGCGCGCGATACGACTACTTCCTGGAAGAGACCTTCGAGGCGGGCATCATGCTGACCGGCACCGAGGTGAAGTCCCTGCGCGTCGGCCGCGCCAATATCGCGGAGTCCTACGCCTCGGTCGAAGGCCGCGAGATCGTGCTGATCAACGCCGACATTCCGCCTTACGGCCAGGCCAATCGCTTCAACCACGAGCCCCGCCGTCACCGAAAGCTGCTGCTGCACAAGAAGCAGATCGAGAAGCTGATCGGCGCCGTGCAGCGGGAGGGCCGCACGCTCATTCCGATGAAGCTCTATTGGAACGAGAAGGGCCTCGCCAAGCTCGAGATCGCTCTGGCCAAGGGCAAGCAGAATCACGACAAGCGCCAGGCCACCGCCGACCGCGACTGGCAGCGTGACAAGGCGCGCCTGTTGCGCGACCGGGGCTGATGATCGAGGCCGATCAGGTCGAGGCCATCGAACGCGCGACCCTGGCCGCCGTCGCGCCGGAGGAAGTGCTGGAGATCGAGGGCTGGCTGGTGGGCCTTGATCCCGGCTCCATCCGCCGCGCCGCCAGCGCCGTACCCCTGCGCCACGACCTGCCGGCCGACGCCGCCGTCTTCGACCGTATCGAGGAAGCCTACAGGGGGCGGGGCTTGAGAGCCGCATTCAGGATCGCCGATGGACCGGGCCTCGAAGCGGTTCGCGCCGAGCTGATCCGCCGAGGCTATGTCAGCGAGCAGCCAACTCTGGTGAAGACCTCGGCGACCGCCGCGGTCATCGCCGTCACCGATCGCCCCCCCGCCGAAATCGCTGAACGCCCGGACGAGGCCTGGGCGGGGGTCTTTCTTGGCGAGGGATTTGATCCCGTCGACGGCGCCTATCGGGTCAAGGCGCTAAGCCGGGCGCCCGGCGGGCGGTTCGGCATGGTGCGGGACGGGGACAGGACTGTCGCCGTGGGCTGCGGATCCTATGGCCACGGTTGGGCGAGCTTCCACGGTATGCGCACTGATCTCAGCCGCCGCGGCGAGGGCCTGGCCGGGCGCGTCCTGGCGGGTCTGGCGGGGGAGGCCATGGCGCGCGGAATCGACCGCGCGTTCCTGCAGGTGGAGGAAAAGAACACGCCCGCCCGGCCCCTGTATCGTCGGGCCGGCTTTGAGCACGCCTGGCGCTATCTTTACTGGAGCCGACCTGCCTAGCTGTCGATCAGCTCGCGGGCGCGCCGGAACACCGCCTCGAACATCTCGCCCGTCAGCCGCCCGGTGTTCGTGTTCAGACGGGAGCAGTGGTAGCTGTTGAGGATGACGTAGCGGCCGGCCTGGAACTCGGTCCCATGGCCGGGCGGACCGGCGGACGCCTTGAGCCCAACCGCCTTCAGCACATTGCGCCGCGAGACGTCCCCCAGGGTGATGATCACCTTCAGGCGGGGAAGAGCGGCCAGCCGCGCCGTCAGGAACGGGCGGCAGGTGTTCTCCTCCTGGGTCTCAGGCTTGTTCAGCGGCGGGGCGCAGCGGACCGCATTGGTGATCATGCAGTCGACGAGCTCGAGGCCGTCGTCGGGCCGCGCCTGATAAACGCCCGTCGCGAAGCCCGTCTTCAACAGGGTTTCGTACAGCATCACCCCGGCGCCATCGCCGGTGAAGGGGCGACCCGTGCGGTTGGCGCCTGTCCGGCCGGGCGCGAGGCCCGCCACCAGGAGGCGGGCGTTTTCGTCGCCAAAGGACGGGGCTGGGCCGTTCCACCAGTCGGGATGCTCCGCG
>JANPKF010000236.1:0-1883 GCA_031425895.1 Caulobacteraceae bacterium
CTAGAGCACGTCAGGCGGAAGTGTACGCGGTTCCGCCGCCCGGACGTGCTCTAAATGTTTGATTCTAGACCCTTTTGATCAGGTTTTGATGCGTACATCAAAACCTGAAAGGGTCTAGGGCCTGGCCTGAGGCCGATTGGCGCAGGTTAAGTTTTCAACAACCATTTGAGCCGGCGCCCCTTGTCGGCACGCCTCTGGCAGGACAACCCTTGTCACCAGTGGGTGTGGGGTTGTGTCGTGTCAAAAGAAGACGCTTTTGCTTACGGTATCGCGGGGGCGATCACCTGGGTCGCCGTCACCGCCTTCTACGGCGCTTTCGGCAGCGGCATCCTGGAGAGCAGCTTCCTGGTCTACGCGGCCAACGCCGCGCTCGCGACCGCCGCCATGGGGGTGGCCTTCTGCATCACCTCCCGCCTGCGCCGCACGCCGCGTGGACGCCGCGCCATCCCGGCCCTGGTCTTCTTCGCGCCTGGCCTGGTCGGCGGCCTGATCGCGATCCTCAACCTGCAGAGCCTGTTTCCGCACGCCAGCCAGGGCCGCTACGGCGCTTTCCTGCTGGTCGCCTACGCGGCCGTCGTCATCCTCTCGATGGAACAGCCCCGAAAGCGAACCTAGGGGCGTAAATTCTAGCCCCGCTTCTCGACGCGGATACTGATCCGCTCGCGCTCGCCCTGCCGCCGCTCGACCACCAGTTTCCAGACCTGGGCGTCGTCATGGAAGGCATAGCCCTTGATGGCGTCGAGCAGGGCCTTGGCCAGGTTGTCGAGGTCCATCCACGGCGGATCGCCCGTGTAGTCCATCATGATCTCGACGGAGAACTCGCCCCAGGCCGGCCGCGACCCGCGCCAGGATTTGCGGAAGAACTCATAGATCAGCGGCTTGTAGTAGCGGGCCTGGGTGGTCAGGCCATCAACGACAATCTCCAGCACCCCGCCCTGTTCGCGGGCGCGCACCTTGCCGTGGTGGGTCCAGTCGTCGCTCATGGAGCATAGGGCGACAGAACTGTCAGCCCCTCGGCAACAGCGGCCCGCGCCAGATCGCGATCAAGCGTCGCCAACGCCGCCCCTTCGACCAGAGTGAGGTCAAGGAAGGCGGCGTCATAGGCCGACAAACCGTGGCGATCTGCCAATTGGCCCAGGCGATCCATTTCCCCACTCGGCGGCGCATGATGCAGGTTCAGGCCATACAGTTCCAGCGCGGTCCACACGTCCTGGCGGTCCCGAGCATCGATCACGCCCCGCAAAACCTTCTTCTGCAGGACATTGGCGATCTCCCACATGACCAGTTGCGGCGCGGCGAGCGGTTCGTCCGCCAACTGCTCAAGAACCTCTGCCGCAAACATCGTATGCTCCTCGACGATCAGTGCCGCGACCATGAAGGAGCTATCAACAACGACCACCCCTAGCGCTTTCCGTCGTCACGAGCCGCCATCAGTTCTTCATGTGTGAAAACCCGGCCAAGGCGCGCACGTATCCGTTCACCCAGTTCCGCCGACATTGCGATCGCCTTGCGTCGACGCTCCGCAAGATCCCCGGACCCCGCCACCGGCACAATCCGGGCGACCGGCTTACCATGGCGCAAGACCGTCACTTCCTCGCCTCGCTCGGCGGCGTCGATCAACTCTGAAAACCTGTTGCGGGCTTCGAAGACACCAATATCCACGGCAATTTCCTCGCCAGAATTTTGGCTAGAATAGCATGGCCGCTCTCCAGGGGCCACCGAGGCCTTGCAGTCTCCCTCTCCGGCGCTAAACCCCTGCCAACGCTTGTTTCAGGGACCCGCCCGATGACCACCCGTACCGAGACCGACACCTTTGGGCCCATCGAGGTCGATGCCTCGCGCTACTGGGGCGCCCAGTCGCAGCGGTCGATCGGCAACTTCAA
>JANPKF010000237.1:0-4238 GCA_031425895.1 Caulobacteraceae bacterium
TGTTGATGATCGCCTGCTGGCCGACCAGCACGAACAGGGCGGCGGCGGCGATCTGCTCGAAGCTGTCCTGCAGCCGCATCGCCTTGTAGAGGCCGCGCACCATCAGAAAGGCGAAACAGCCGATCAGGGCCAGGGAGAAGACCAGGCCGTATTCCTCGGCGGCGACCGAATAGATGAAGTCGGTCTGCAGGTCGGGCACGCCCTGCTTCATCACGCCCTCACCGGGACCGCGCCCGAACAGGCCGCCATTCGCAATCGCCTGGGCGGCCTTGTCGACCTGGTGGGTATCGGCGCCCTCGGGGCTGAGGAAGCGGTCGACGCGGCTGCGGGCGTGGGGAAGGAGGACGTAGATCAAGCCAAGGCCACCGGTCGCCGCGCCGCCCATGATCGGGATCCAGCTGATCGGCACCCCGGCCATCCAGAAGGCGGCCCCGAAGGCGATGGTGATCAGGATGGTCTGGCCGACGTCCGGCTGGATGATCAGCAGCACCACGGCGATAAAGTAGAGGGCGAAGGCGATGGAGACGCCCGGCACCCCCTGCCCTTTCTGGCCCTCCGAGAACATCCAGGCGACCAGGACGATCAGGGCAGGCTTGAGGAATTCGGACGGCTGCAGGGTAAAGCCGGCGAAGGTCACCCAGCGGGTGGCGCCCTTGGCCTCGTGGCCCAGGAAGGGCAAGGCGGCCATGCAGAGGATGGCCCCGATGTAGATGAAGAAGGCCGCCCGCTTCACGCCCTTCGGCGAGAGGATGGAGATGGCCAGAACCACGCCGCAGGCGCCGAGGCCAAAGATGGCCTGGCGGATGGCGAAGTGAAGCGGATCGTCCAGCCGCAGGCGAATGGCGGCGGCCGGGCTGGAGGTGAAGCTGAGCAGCACCCCGATGGCGATCAAGATGCCGGTCGCGGCAAGAAGGGCGTGATCGACCGTCCACCACCAGTTGGCCAGGGCGCCGCGATTGGCGCGGCTGATCAGGTGCTGGTTGTTGCTGGTCGGGAACTCGGTGGTGGTCATGCGCGGGCCTCGCGGGCTGCGGGCTGGCTCAGGGCCTGGACGGCGGCGCGGAACGCCTCGCCCCTGGCCTCGAAGTCGGGGTACTGGTCGAAGGAGGCGGTGGCCGGCGAGAGGAGGACGATGGCCTCGTCCTCGCCGTCCCGGGCGTCGGCATAGGCCGCGGCGACCGCCGCCTCCATGTTGCCGCAGCGGACGACCCTGGCCTTGCCCTCGAGGGTGGCGGCGAAGGCCTCTTCAGCCTCGCCGATCAGGTAGGCCGTCTCGATGCGGGGGAAGAGGTCGGTCAGGGCTTCGATACCGCCGTCCTTGGCCCGGCCGCCGGCGATCCAGAAGACCTTGGGATAGCTGGACAAGGCCTGGCGGGCGGCGTCGGCGTTGGTGGCCTTGCTGTCGTTGACGAAGCGCACGCGGCCGAGCTTGCCGACCGTCTCCATCCTGTGCGCCAGGCCCGGGAAGGTCATCAGGCCGTTCGAGGCGTCTTCGCTGGTCAGGCCCAGCGCCAGGCAGGCCGCGTAGGCCGCCGCGGCGTTCTGCCAATTGTGCTTGCCGGGCAGCGAGCGGGCCATCGTCAGGTCGGCGACTTCCACCGTGCGTTCGCCCGTGGCGTCATAGAGGACGCCGGAGAGCACATAGACCCCCCGGCCCATGGCCTTGCCGGCGCTGATCGGCCGGATCGTGCGGCGGTTGGCGGCGGTGATCTCGGTGCAGATGCGCTGGCACCAGGGATCATCGACGCCGATGACGGCGGTGTCGCCCTTGCCCTGGTTGAGCAGGATCCGCTTCTTGGCGGCGACATAGCCTTCCATGCCGCCGTGGCGGTCGAGATGATCGGGCGACAGGTTCAGGAAGACCGAGGCGTCGGCCTTGAGGCTGCTGGTCAGGTCGAGCTGGTAGCTGGAGAGTTCGAGGACGTAGACAGCGCCGCCGTGCATGTCCGGCAGGCCCAGCACGCCAAAGCCGATGTTGCCGCCGATGCGGGCGTCGCGGCCGGCGCTGCGCAGCATGTGGCCGATCAGGGCGGTGGTCGTCGACTTGCCGTTGGTGCCGGTGATGGCGACGATCTTGGGCCGCTTGTGGGCCGGCGCGGCGTTGACCGCACGGGCGAAGAGCTCGACATCGCCCAGCACCTCGACGCCGTTCGCCTGGGCCCGGGTCACCGTCCAGTGGGGGACGGGATGGGTCAGCGGTACGCCCGGCGACAGCATCAGGGCGGCGAACGCGCTCCAGTCGGCTTTTTCCAGATCAACCAGCGGCAGGCCCTCGGCCTCCGCGGCTTCGCGGCCCTTGGGGTTCTCGTCCCAGAGCGCGACCTTGGCCCCACCGGCGATCAGGGCGCGCGCCGCCGACAGCCCGGTCCGGCCCAGGCCGAACACGGCGACGGTGCGCCCTTCAAAACCGGGAACCGGGATCATGCGCCTGGCCTCTCCCTACCTGAGCTTGAGTGTTGCGAGGCCGATGAAGGCCAGGATGATGGCGACGATCCAGAAGCGGATGACGACGGTGCTTTCCGCCCAGCCCAGCTTCTCGAAATGGTGGTGGATCGGGGCCATCAGGAAGATGCGCTTGCCGGTCCGCTTGAAATAGAAGACCTGGATCATCACCGAGAGGGCCTCGACGACGAACAGGCCGCCGATGATGCCCAGCACGATTTCATGCTTGGCAGCCACGGCCACGGCGCTGATCGAGCCGCCGAGGGCCAGGGAGCCGGTGTCGCCCATGAAGATCTTGGCCGGCGGGGCATTGTACCAGAGAAAGCCCATGCCGCCGCCGATGATGCTCATGCAGAAGACGGCCAGTTCGCCAGACCCAGGCACCCACGGCACCTGCAGGTAGCCGGCGAAGACGGCGTTGCCGACCAGGTAGGCGATGATGCCGAAGGCGGCGGCGGCGATCATCACCGGCACAATGGCGAGCCCGTCCAGGCCGTCGGTCAGGTTCACGGCGTTGGAGGCGCCGACGATGATGAAGGCCCCGAAGGCCAGGTAGAACCAGCCCAGATCGATGATCAGGTTCTTGAACACCGGGAAAGCCACCGAGGTGGTCAGGTGCGGCGCCTCGTTGGGGGTCTGTCCGTAGAGGATAAGGATCAGCACGGCGACAATGGCGACCGCCGCCTGGATGACGATCTTCATCGTCCCGGAAACGCCGGCGGTCGTCTGCTTGGTCACCTTGCTGTAGTCGTCGAGAAAGCCCAGCAGGCCGTAGGCGCCGGTGACGAAGATCACCACCCAGACCTTGATGCTGGTCAGGTCGGCCCACAGCAGGGTGCCGACCATCATCCCGGCCAGGATCATGAAGCCGCCCATGGTCGGGGTGCCGGCCTTTTCGAGCACATGGCGGGCGATGCCGTCCTCGCGGATAGGCTGGCCCTTGCCCTGCTTGGCCTTCATCCAGCGAATGAAGCGACTGCCCATGGCGACGGCGACGATGAAGGCCGTCAGCCAGGCCATGCCGGCGCGGAAGGTCTGGTACTGGAAGAGGTTGAGCAGCGGGAAGGAGACTTCCTCCGCCGTCAGCCATGCATAGAGCAGGTAGAGCATCAGGCGCCTCCTCCGGCGCGGCCCAGATCGGCGAGCGCGGCGGCGATGACGCCGGCGCGGGAGCCGTTGGAGCCTTTGACCATCACCACATCGCCCGGCTCCAGGGCCTGTACGATCAGCGGCGCGAGGTCGGCCGCTGTCTCGGCGTAGCCGCCCCGGCGAGTCGCCGGAAGAGCCTCCCAGAGCGATTTCATCAGCGGCCCGGCGACGAAGACCAGATCGATGGAAGCGTCTTCAATAGGCGCTGCAAGGGATGCGTGCATGGCCGGGCCCTCGGGGCCCAGTTCCAGCATGTCGGTCAGCGCGACGATGCGCCGCCCCTGCACCTTGCGGGCGCCCAGCGTTCTGAAGCCGGCGATCATCGAGATCGGGTTGGCGTTGTAGGACTCGTCGATCAGGGTGAAGGGCGCGCCGGGGTTGGCGACCACCTTCTCGGCCCCGCGACCGGCCAGCGGCTCGAAGGCGGCCAGGGCGGCAAGCGCCGTGGGACGGTCGACGTCCATCGCCTCGAGCATCAGCAGGGTGCAGAGGCTGTTGAGGCCCCAGTGGTGGCCGGTCTGCAGCAGGTCGTAGCGCAGGGTCTGGCCATGCAGGACGGCCGAGACGGTGGCGCGGGCGCCGTCGACGTCGAAGCCGGTCAGGCGGGCGTCGCAGCCTTCGCCGGCGCCGAACGAGAGCACTTTGGC
>JANPKF010000238.1:0-1932 GCA_031425895.1 Caulobacteraceae bacterium
GCAGCACGCCGCCACTCATGCCGCCGGTGCGGGTCAGCTCGAAGGCCTGCACGACGTAGCGCGGCAGGACGGCGACGATGCCGGCGAAGATGATCAGGCTGACGCCGTTGCCGACGCCGCGGCTGGTGATCTGCTCACCCAGCCACATCAGGAACATGGTGCCGCCGGTCAGGCCGACGATGGTCGAAATGATGAAGATCGGGCCCGGCACGTCGACGACGTTCGGTTGCGCCTGCAGTGAGAAGGCGATGCCGATCGACTGGAAGATGGCCAGGGCGACGGTCAGGTAGCGTGTGTACTGGTTGAGCTGCTTGCGGCCGGCTTCGCCGCCTTCCTTGCGCAGCTTTTCCCACGGCGGATACACCGAACCCATCAGCTGCACGATGATCGAGGCCGAGATGTACGGCATCACGTTCAGCGCGAAGATCGCCATCCGCTCCACGGCGCCGCCGCTGAACAGATTGACCATCCCCAGGATGCCCTGGGTCTGATTCTGGAAGGTTTCCTGGAAGACGTCCGGATTGATCCCCGGGATCGGGATGTAGGTCCCGATCCGGTAGACGATCAACGCCCAGAGCGTGAACCAGATACGCTTGTGCAGCTCCGTGGCCTTCTGAAAGGCCCCGAAGTTCATATTGGCTGCTAGCTGTTCGGCGGCCGAGGCCATCGACAATCCCCTGACTCAGATGAGGCCATCAGATAGGGGCGCACGGAGGATTCCGCGACCCCTAATCGTCGATGGTCTATCAGGCCTCGGCTTCCGCCTTGACGGTGCGGGTCTGGGTGACGCTGCCGCCGGCCTTTTCCACGGCCGCGACGGCCGAGGGGGTGGCCTGATAGACGGTCAGGTTGAGGGCGGCCTTGATCTCGCCCTTGCCCAGCAGCTTCACGCCGTCCTTGGCGCGGCGGATGATGCCGGAGGCCAGCAACACGTCAGTGTCGATCGCCTTCTTGACGTCGAGCTTGCCGGCCGCGACGGCCTGTTCCAGGCGCCACAGGTTCACTTCAGCGAACTCCTTGGCGAAGGGGTTGTTGAAGCCGCGCTTGGGCATGCGCATGTGCAGCGGCATCTGGCCGCCTTCGAAACCGGCGATGGCGACGCCCGAGCGCGCCTTCTGACCCTTCACACCGCGACCACCGGTCTTGCCCTTGCCCGAACCCGGGCCGCGGCCGATGCGCATACGGCCCTTGGTGGAGCCTTCGCGGGGAGCGATTTCGTTGAGTTTCGTCATATTGGCCTCTCCTTGGAGATCTGGCGCCCGGGGCGTCCCCGGACTCGGCATTGTAAAAATGAGAAAGCGCCCTCCCCTTTCGGGGAAGGCGTTTCAAAGGTCTATAGTGGTCTTAATCGACCACTTCCACCATGTGGCGGACCTTGAGGATCATGCCGCGAATGGAGGGGGTATCCTCCAGGGTCGAGACACGGCCCAGCTTGTTCAGCTTCAGGCCCGCGAGGGTGGCGCGCTGGATGGCGTTCCGACGGATCGGGCTGCCGGTCTGGCGGATGGTGACGGTTTTCTTCTCGGCCATGTCTTAGCCCTCGACAGCTTCCGGCGCGGCCGAAGCCCCGTCGGCGCGGCGGCTCAGGACGTCGCTGACCTTCTTGCCGCGCTTGGCGGCGATCTGGCGGGGCGACGACTGCACCTTCAAAGCTTCGAAGGTGGCGCGAACCATGTTGTAGGGGTTCGAGGACCCGGTCGACTTGCCGACCACGTCCTGGACGCCCAGGGTTTCCAGAACCGCGCGCATCGGACCACCGGCGATGATGCCGGTGCCGGGAGGCGCCGAGCGGACCATCACCTTGCCAGCGCCCCAACGGCCGTTGCCGTCGTGGTGCAGGGTCCGGGATTCCCGCAGCGGAACGCGGATCATCGACTTCTTGGCTTCTTCGGTGGCCTTGCGGATGGCTTCCGGCACTTCACGCGCCTTGCC
>JANPKF010000239.1:0-5214 GCA_031425895.1 Caulobacteraceae bacterium
TAGAGATCGGCGAGATCGGTCCAGCGATCGCCGACGTCAGCCTTGATCAGGTGCATCCGCCAAAGCAGGCCGGCGGCGTCGACCATGTCAAAGGCGAGGTCCGAACGGTCGGCGAAGATCGGGCCATCGAAGGCCTCCAGCGCCCCCTCGACATCGCCGAGGCCAAGGTGAAACAGCGCCGTGTGCCACCAGTTGTGGACGAGGAAGAAGCTGTCCTCGGTCCAGGTCGGCACGTCCTGGCGCATGAAGGCGATGCCCTCCTCGCGCCGGTCCTGCATCTCCATGACGTGAGCGACGGCGTGGCGAGCCCAGCCGTTGCGCGGCTCGATCTCCAGAGCCAGGCGGCCGGCCGCCTCGGCCCGGCCGTAGGCGCCGGTCTCCTCCAGCCCGAAGGCGAGCATCCCCTGCATGGCGTGATAGCCCGGCATGCCCCGGGACCAGGCCGGCAGGGCCCGGCCGATACGGTCGCGCAGCATGCGGGAGTCGCCGAGCAGGAAGTCGAGCGTCTGGCCGATCTGCAGGGCGACGATGTCGCGCGGCTGGGCGATGGCGGCGTCTTCCAGAGCACGGGCGGCGCCGGGGAGATCGCCGTCGACGAGCGCGGCAAGGGCTGCCTTGTGGGCGCGCTCGCCCGCTGTGCCGTCCAGCCCCGCCACGGCCTCCAGACAACGACGGCCGACCCTGGCGACGCGCGGGTTGGAGCCCAGCAGGTGCATGTAGCCCTTCAGGACATGGGCCATCAGGAAGCCGGGGCTGTCGGCGATGGCCGCATCCAGCTCGCCGACCGGGTCGCCGGCATAGCGGTTATAGGCCGCCACCGCCCGGTCCCAGGCGTCGGCGGCGGCGCGGCTGGCGCCGGTCAGAGGAAGGCCGTGGGCGTCGGTGATGCTCATGGGAAGTGATGATCCGGCTGTTGGCGGCCAGGCGCAACCTTCCAGACCGGCTGACAGGACCTTCAACAGAAGTTTGGGCCTCGCAGGGTTGCCCCTGGCGCCCCGATGCGGTTCAAGCGCGGCGAGACGAAGGAGCCCTCCCATGGCCGATGATCGCAAAGCCACTGATCCCAAGGACTGGCAGCCGGCCACCAAACTGATCCGCGGCGGCCTTAACCGCAGCGCGTTCGGCGAGACCTCCGAGCCCATCTATCTGACCCAGAGCTTCGTCTACGAAAGCGCCGGGGCCGCCGACGCCCGCTTCGCCGGT
Source organism: Caulobacteraceae bacterium (assembly GCA_031425895.1). Lineage (GTDB taxonomy): Bacteria > Pseudomonadota > Alphaproteobacteria > Caulobacterales > Caulobacteraceae > Caulobacter. Next base: position 1,204 of record JANPKF010000239.1, read on the forward strand.
GACGACCCGGGTTTTGTCTACAGCCGCTATGCCAACCCCACGACCCAGATGTTCGAGGAGCGTCTGGCGCTGCTGGAAGGCGCCGAGTTCTGCCGCGCCGTCGCCAGCGGCATGGCCGCCGTGCATGTGGCGCTGACCGGCCTGCTGAGGGCCGGAGACCACCTGGTGGCCGGCCGGGCGCTGTTCGGCAGCTGCAACTGGATCGTCAGCCAGTGGCTGCCCCGCTTCGGGGTCGAGACCACCTTCGTCGACGCGACGGACCTGAAGGCCTGGGAAGCGGCCATGCGGCCCAACACCAGGGTCGTGCTGCTGGAAAGCCCGGCCAATCCGCTGCTGGAGATCACCGACATCGCGGCGGTCTCGAAGATCGCCCATGCGGCCGGCGCCAGGGTCGTGGTCGACAACGTCTTCGCCACCCCGATCTTCCAGCAGCCGCTGAAGCTGGGCGCCGACATCGTCGTCTATTCGGCCACCAAGCATATCGACGGCCAGGGCCGGGTGCTGGGCGGCGCCATCCTGGGCGACTTCGCCCTGATGGAGGAGAGCTACCGCGACATCCTGCGCCACACCGGCCCGGCGATCAGCCCGTTCAACGCCTGGGTGCTGCTCAAGGGTCTGGAGACGCTTGACCTGCGGGTGCGCCGCCAGACGGAAACGGCGGCCGTGCTGGCCGACGTCATCGGTGACCACCCGGCGACCCGGTCTGTGCGATATCCGGGCCGGGCGGATCATCCTCAATCCGCTGTTGCCAGGGCCCAGATGAGCGGCTTCAGCAACCTGCTGGCCTTCGACCTCGGTTCGCGTGAGGCGGCATGGCGATTCCTCGACCGGTTGAACCTGGTCGACATCAGCAACAATCTGGGCGACGCCAAGAGCATGGCGACCCATCCGTCCACCACCACGCATCGCGCGATGCCCGAAGAAAAGCGGCTCGAAATCGGGCTGACCGAGGGTTTCGTCCGCATGAGCGTGGGGCTGGAGGATGTGGCCGACCTGACGAAAGACATCGTTCAGGCGTTGGATGCTGCATGAGACCGATCAGGAAACGCGGAACCACCGACAGCCCGGTCTATGAAGCCCGCACCCGCGACGTCGTCGTCCGGGTGAAGGCCTCTTACGAGCCGGAGCACTCCGACCCGGTCGAGAACAAGTACTTCTGGAACTACACGGTCGAGATCGAGAACCACGGCGTCGAGACGGTGCAACTCGTGTCCCGCCGCTGGGTGATCACCGACGCGCGCAACCAACAGGAAGAGATTCGCGGCCGTGGCGTGGTCGGCGAGCAGCCGATTCTGAGAGGCCGTGAGGCGTTCCGCTATGTCTCCGGCTGCCCGCTGGATACGCCGTCCGGCCTGATGAGCGGCGCCTACCAGATGCTCACCGACGACGGTGAGGCCTTCGAGGCGGCGATCCCGGAGTTCTCGCTGCACCTGCCGGGGGCTTCGAAGAAGCTCAACTAGAAGTCTTCCGCAAGTCGATTTCCCGCCGAAGCCACTTCCAGAGTGGCTTGATGCCTTGCAACACAAAGATCCACATCCCCGTGATGATGCTATAGCGGTGGTCGCCGCTCAGCTTCAGCATCATCAGGTACATGAACAGTCCGAAGACAGCGGATTCGGCGAGCCAGCCTTGAAACGGCGTAAAGTCGAAACGCGTATCGGCCCAGTCGAGGCCGATCAGCGCGGCGATGCCCGCGGCGATCAGAACGACCCAATGCCAGTCCATGTCGTTGCTCCGCCGTCATTGAATTCGGATCGACAGCATAGATGCGACGACAGTCCTCGCAAGTCACCCCGATTTTCATCGCGCATGCCGGGCCATTGAATACGCTGAACCAGCGCGGCGTTGTCAGAAGTGGACGAAAGTTCCCCGGCCGGCGAGCTGCTGGATGAGGTCGAACTCGTCCCGGTTGGCGGTCAGCACCGCCCATCCGGCCTTGGCGGCCGTCAGATAGATGAGCGCGTCGTTCAGGCATTCCTTGCGCTGATGCGGCTGGAGTCCCTGGGTCCGCGCCAGGGTACCGGCGATCAGGCCGGCTTCCACCCATGTGTCGTCATCCGGGACGACAAGGCGCGTAGCCGGAATCTGCTCGAACAGTTCGCTGTAGTGATCCCGCAGATCGGGCCACGTTGACCGGGTCGGATCTGCGTTGGCCACCCCAGTGGCAAGCTCGCCAAGACAGACACTGCAGTGAAAGGTCAGCGCCCGGCTGACCAGGGTCTGGGCCCCGCCTGGAAGCCGGCCTGCCGCTTCCATGATGTAAACGTTGGTGTCGAGCAAAAGGTTGGGCCGCCCGGGCGCGGTCACATCGTCAGCATGGACCAGTTCGTGTCGCGGCCTGACACGAAGCTGGTCCAGCCTCTTGTGAGGCTTCAATCGACGGACCGCCGACGCGAGGTCAGTACTCAAGGTCGTGGTCAGCGCCGAGACGGCCGCGCGTCTGCTTCAGGAACTCCACGACCGGGTCACGCTGGGCCAGCAGCGCCAGACCGGCAAGGCCGAGTTCGGTCGGCGAGGTCATGCCGGAGACGCGCCTGGCTTCTTCGATCAGAGCCTCGGGGGCCCTGAAGCTGAGGTGGGTGGAGGCGCCGTCCATCACGCCGGCCATCTGCGCCTCTTCGACCGCGAGGCCGCCGTAGGTGAAAACCTCGACCTTTGCAGACGTGCGCTTGCGGCCCGGCTTTCCAAGCGGGGCATTGGGTTTGGTGATCGGCATCTCACACACTCCATTTGTGTGCAAAATACGCCAATATGTCACACAGTCAATCCGTCAAGCCGAGACCCCCGGATCCATGGCATAGACCCGGCTGCAGTACTCGCAAGTCACCCGGATCTTGCCGTCGTCCTCGACCATCTCGGCCTTTTCCTCAGGCGTGAAGCTCTCGATCACCGTGGTGATGCGGTCTTCCGAACAGCGGCAGAAGGCTTTCAGGGGGTGGGGCTCGAACACCCGCACGCCGTCCTCGTTGAACAGCCGCCACAGCAGGGTTTCGGACGGCAGGGTCGGATCGACCAGCTCATCCTCGCCCGTGGTCTGGAACAGGGCATCGGCGCGGGTCCAGACATCCTCGGTCGAGCCGCGGGCGTCATCGGAGGCGATGTTCTGGATCATCAGGCCGCCGGCCCGCCAGGTCGGGCCCTCGCCGGTATCGACCTGGCCGACGGCCAGGCGGATGCGGGTCGGGGTCTGTTCGGACTGGGCGAAATACTGCTCCGCGCAGAGGGCAAGCGTCTCGCCCTCGATCTGGGTGATGCCCTGATAGCGCTCCATGTCCTCGCCCTGGTCCACCGTCATGATGAACAGGCCGTCGCCCAGCAGGGTGCGCGCCCCGGGCCGGATGAAGCCCTTGCTGGCCTCGGCGACGCGGTCGGCGTCATAGCGGCAGTAGCCCCGGAAGGCGCCGGTGGTGTCGTAGTCGCAGACGACATAGCTGACCGGCCCGTCGCCCTGGGCCTGGACGATGAGGCGGCCCTCGAACTTCAGGCTGGAGCCGACCAGGGCGCCGAGCGCGCAGGCCTCACCCAGCAGGTTGGCGACCGGCTCGGGATAGTCATGGCGGGTCAGCACCTCGTGGATCGAGTCGCCCAGACGGGTGATGCGGCCGCGGACCGGCCAGCCTTCGATCTGGAACGAGGCGACGAGGTCGTCGGAAAGGGGAGATTGGGTCATGAGCGGGTCTAGATAAGGGCTCATGCGAGAAAAGCGAGGGGGTCCGCCGCCCAGTCGGTTCCAGACCTGACAGGGCGGTCCCGCCTGCTGGTCCGTGGCTCGCGCTCCGAACCGTCCTCCGCCCACGCTGTGGGCGAAGAGCGACAACACAGAAACCCGCCTAGCGGCCCTTCCACTGGGGTGCGCGCTTCTGCGCAAAGGCCATCGGCCCCTCGACGAAGTCCTCGGACTTGAAGAGGGCGGCCACGGCCGGGTGCTTGAACTGCTCCTTGATCGCCGATTCCAGCGACGGGGCGTCGAGGCCGTTCATCACCGCTTCCTTGGAGGCGCGGATCGACATC
>JANPKF010000240.1:0-3972 GCA_031425895.1 Caulobacteraceae bacterium
GAAGCGGGCCGGGGTCGAAGGGCCCTGGGCGGCGGGCGAGCGCATCCTCGTCCTCATCGGCCCGGACGGCATGGCCGGGGCCCTGGTCCGGGCCGGCCGTCGGCTAAGCGACATGATGATGGACGCCCCCTGGACCGTGGCCCACATCGAGCGGCCCAATCGTGGGGCCGGCGATCCGGCCGGCGGCGTGCGGCTGAACGAGGCCCTCAAGCTGGCCGAACAGCTGGGTGGCTCCACCGTCGTCCTCACCGGCGACGACCTGGTCCAGGCCGTGCTCGACCACGCCCGCCGCAACAACATCACCCAGATTGTCGTCGGCAAGTCACGGCGCTCCCGCTGGCGCAGCCTGCTGGGCCGCTCCCTGGCCCCCGCCCTGCTGGAAGAGGCGGCCGGCGCCGCCCTTCACATCATCACCGACGCCGCCGCCGATGGCCGCACCGCCCCGCCCGCGCGGCCGGCGAGAGGTCGCTTCCAGTGGCGCGGCCAACTGGGCGCTCTCGGCCTGGTCGCCATCGCGGTGGGCATCGCCGGGCTGATCGACAACAAGGTCGAGAACGCCAATCTGGCGATGATCTTCATGCTCAGCGTGCTGGGCTCGGGCCTGGCTTTCGGCCTGTGGCCGGCCGTGACGGCGGCGGCCATCTCGGCCCTGATCTACAATTTCTTCTTCCTCGAACCGCGCCTGACCATGCTGATCGGCCACCCGGCCGACGTCCTGACCTTCTTCGTTTTCTTCGCCGCCGCCCTGACCACCGGCTACCTGACCGGCCGGGTGCGCGACCAGGCCCGCGCCACCGCCCGCCGCGCCTCCGCCGTCTCGGCCCTGCTGGCCTCCAGCCGCCGGCTGTCGGGCGCCGCCCGCAAGGAGGACGCCGCCACCGCCCTGGCCGAACAGCTGGCCGCCGCGACCGGCGGCAAGGCCGTCGTCCTGCTGCCCGGCGGTGATGACATCGTCGCGGTGGCCGGCGCCCCCGACCTCGAAACTCTGTCGGCCGGCGACCTCGCCGCCGCCCGCTGGACCTGGGAAAAGGGAGAACCGGCCGGGGCCCGCACCGGCACCCTGCCCAACGTCGCCTGGACCTTCCGGCCGCTGCAGGGGGTCAAGGCCCGGGCCGGCGTCGTCGGCCTGGAACCTCGCGCCCTCGCCGCCGAGGAAGACGAACGCTTCGCCCTGGCCCTGCTCGACCAGGGCGCCATCGCCCTCGAACGGGCCGAGTTCGCCGCCGAGGCCGCCGACGCCGACGCCCTGCGAAGGTCCGACAAGCTGCGCTCGGCCCTGCTCAACTCGGTCAGCCATGACCTGCGCACGCCCCTGTCCACGGTGCTGGGCGCCGTCACCACCCTGATCGACTTCGGCAAGGCGATGAAGCCGGCCGTCCGCGACGACCTGATGCTGTCGATCCGCGAGGAGGCCGAGCGCCTCAACCGCTATGTCGGTGACCTGCTCGACATGACCCGCATCGAGGGCGGCGCCCTGAAGACCCGCCGCGACTGGACCGATGTTCGCGATGTGCTGGCCGCCGCGATCGCCCGGGTCGAACGCCGGCTGGAGACCCGCAAGCTCAGCCGCGACTTCCCCGCCCAGCTCAGCATGGTCATGGCCGACCCCAGCCTGCTGGAACAGGCCCTGGTCAACATCCTGGAAAACGCCATCGCCTACAGCCCTGACGGCTCGACCATCGAAACCGCCGCCTACGAGGATCGCGGCAATGTCGTCATCTCCATCGAGGACGAGGGCCGGGGCATCCCGACCGCCGAACTGGAACGGGTCTTCGAACGCTTCCGCCGCATGGAAGAGGCCTCCGACCGGGGCAAGGGCGCGGGTCTGGGCCTGGCCATCTCCAAGGGCTTCGTCGAGGCCATGGGCGGCCGCATCGCCGCCGCCAGCCCGATCCATGATGGACGCGGCACCCGCATTCTGATCTCCCTGCGCAAGGAAATCGTCACCCCGGACCACCTGCTTTGACCGCCTTTCGGCCGCGCATTCTCGTCATCGACGACGAGCCCCAGATCCACCGCTTCCTCGGTCCTGCCCTGGAGGCGGCGGGCTACGAGCCGATCCGCGCCGACGACGCCACCAGCGGCCTGCGCGAACTGGCCCGCAAGGCGCCCGACGCCGTCATCCTCGACCTCGGCCTGCCCGACATGGACGGCAAGGAGGCGCTCGCCAGGGCCCGCGCCTTCTACGACGGCCCCGTCCTCATCCTCTCGGCCCGCGACCGCGAGACCGAGAAGATCGACGCCCTCGACGCCGGCGCCGACGACTATGTCGAAAAGCCCTTCGGCGTCGGCGAACTGCTGGCCCGGCTGCGGGTGGCCATGCGCCTCCGCCTGCGCCGCGACGGCGCCGAGGAGGTCATGCGCTCGGGCGACATCGAGATCGACCTGGTGAACCGCCGCGTCACCCGCGCCGGCGCGGCCGTGCACCTCTCGCCCAAAGAATACGACCTGCTCGCCGCCCTCGCCGGGGGCAGCGGCCGGGTCCTGACCCACCGCCAGATCCTCACCGCCGTCTGGGGCCCGGCCCACGAACAGGACGTCCAGTACCTGCGCGTCTTCATCGGCCAGCTGCGCCAGAAGCTGGAGGCCGATCCGTCGAGCCCGGCGGTCATTCTCACCGAGCCGGGGGTCGGGTATCGGTTCGGCTGAAATCGGAGGCCGAAAATACCTTCTACAACAATGACTTAGAGAATATGTCTAGACATATTCACCCCGCTTTCACCCCGCTTCGCAGCTCCTGCGGCGCCCTCGACCGGCGGCGTAGGTCGCGGCGGTGCGCTTTCGACCTACAAACCCCGCGCATCGACCTACAGGTCGACCTACACCCAGGGCTACATTCGCGAAGCCTCAAGCCACGCAGAAGGCAACGTATCCGGGGGTTTTCGCCGATCCTCAGGACGCCCAGCAGGGCGCCGCCTTTTTTTGTAGGTCGGGCGGGTCGGGGTACAATGGTCACCCGCTTCGATAACCACAGGATCCAGCCATGGCCCAAAGCCTCCCGCTCAAGACCGGCGGCTGCCGCTGCGGCCAGGTCCGCTTTGCCATCACCGCCCCGCCCTTGCTGACCATGGCCTGCCATTGCCGGGGTTGCCAGCGGATGAGCGGCGGCCCCTACAGCCTCAGCGTCGCCGTGCCTCCGGCAGGTTTCGAGGTGACGCAAGGCGAGCCGGTGATCGGCGGCATGCATGCCTCGCCGCGCCACTTCCACTGTCCCCATTGCCTGAGCTGGCTCTTCACCCGGCCGGACGGCGACTTCTTCGTCAACGTCCGCACCCCGATGCTCGACGATCCCTCCGGCCTGGAGCCCTTCATTGAAACCTGCGCCGACGCCGCTTTCCCCTGGGCGAAGACCGGGGCCCCGCACAGCTATCCGGAGTTCCCGCCGATGGAGGCCTATCAGGCCCTCATCGCCGAATACGCCACTCGCTAGTCCTCTTCTCCCGCCGCCACCCGCTCGCGGTGGCGGGCCATGGCGTCGCTGAACGCCGCCGCCAGGATGCCGGTCGGCAGGGCGATCAGGCCGATGCTGGTCACCGCCGTCACTGAGGCCAGCAGCTTGCCGATCGGCGTGACCGGATAGATGTCGCCGTAGCCGATGGTGGTCAGGGTCGCCACCGCCCACCACAGCGCCCGGGGAATGGAGCCGAACTTGTCGGGCTGGGCGTCACCCTCGGCCAGGTAGAGCAGGGTCGCCGAGAACACCATCAGCCCGATGCCGGCAAACAGGCTGAGGAACAGCTCGGCCCGGCGCGAACTGATCGCCTCGCCGATATGCCGCCAGGCCGAAGACATGCGGCCAAGCTTGGCCAGGCGCAGGACCCGCAACAGTCGGAAGGCGCGCAACAAGGGGCCGGCCGGTGCGCCGGGTGTCAGGGTGGCGATGATGGTCAGCAAGTCGATGAGGCCGCTGAACGAAAACATGAACCGCAGGCGTTTGCGCCAGCCGCCCTCAGGCCCCGGCCGTTCCGGCGC
>JANPKF010000241.1:0-2968 GCA_031425895.1 Caulobacteraceae bacterium
GGGACAGCGAGGCGAAGCCTCGCAGGGTGGGGTACGAAAATCATAGGGCGCCAACCTTCAGGGGTTGGTGCGCTGCATCCCACTTCCCCACCCGTCAGGCTTCGCCTGACACCCTCCCCATAAAGGGGAGGGAGCACGATCCGGGATCGTTAGTGCTGGCTTTCAGGCATCCGCACGACCAGACCGTCGAGGTCGTCGCTGACCTTGATCTGGCAGGACAGACGGCTGCTCGGCTCGACGTTCTCGGCGAAGTCGAGCATCGACTCTTCCATCGCCGACTTCTCGCCGGTTTTGCCTTCCCAGGCGGCGTCGACATAGACGTGGCAGGTGGCGCAGGCGCAGGCCCCGCCGCAGTCGGCGTCGATGCCGGGGACGTTGTTCTTGATCGCCCCTTCCATGACGGACATGCCGTTCTTCACCTCGATGGTGTGTTCGGTTCCGTCGTGCTCGACGTAGGTGACCTTGGCCATACGCTCCCCTTGGACCTTCTTCTTGGCGCGCCCGTTTTCAGGCTGCGACCTCTTTCATGGAAATCGACGCGTCCGCAAGCTTATCAATGTTCACCCGCGTACGGTTTTCAATCAGTTTTCGTCCCATCATGAACTCCGGCGGGGCGTTGACCGCCTCGACCGAGCGCACGATGTCCCCCTGCAGGTGGAAGACGGCGAACTTCGCGGCTGCCGGATCGCCGCGCAGAAGGACGCGGTCGGTGTCGAAGGCGATGCCGGCGATCTGCAGCTTCAGGTCATACTGGTCCGACCAGAACCACGGGACCTCCGGGGTCGGCCCTGGCCTGCCGACGATGGCGCAGGCGACCTGCTTGGCCTGCTCCAGGGCGTTGGGCACGCTCTCCAGCCGGAACATGCGGTCGTAGTGGGGCAGGGGCCGGTGGGTCAGGTCGCCGATGGCGAAGACGTGCGGATCGGCCGTGCGGGCCTCCAGGTCCACCACCACGCCGTTGACGCATTCCAGACCGGCGGCCTTGGCCATGTCGTCGTTGGGGATGGCCCCGATGCCGACGATGACGGCGTCGCAGGGCAGGAGGCGGCCGTCCGACAGTTTGACGCCGGTTACCTTGCCGTCCGCGCCTTCAAAGGCCTCGACACCGGCCGACAGCTCGAAGGTCACCCCCCGGGCCCGGTGGTAGTCGGTGAAGAAGGTCGAGAGGGCCTCGCAGGCCACCCGGGCCAGCACCCGGGGCTCGCGCTCGAGGATCACCGCTTCGGCGCCCAGCGACCGGGCCGAGGCCGCGACTTCCAGCCCGACATAGCCGCCGCCGACGATGGCCAGACGCTTGCCGGGGCCCAGCGCGGCCTTGAGCGTCTCGGCGTCCGCCGCCGTGCGCAGGGCCATCACGCCGGACAGTTCGGCGCCCGGAATGGGCAGCATCCGCGCCCGCGCCCCGGTGGCCAGCACCAGATAGTCGTAATCCAGCGTCGCGCCGTTATTGAGGGTGACCTGCCGGGCGCCCCGGTTCAGCACCGTCGCCGTGGCGCCGAGGATCAGGCGGCAATCGTTCTCCTCGTACCATTCGGCGGGCTTGAGGCTTAAGGATTCGGCGTCGGCCTCGCCCTTCAGCCAGGCCTTGCTCAACGGCGGCCGCTGATAGGGCACCAACGGCTCGTCGCCGACCAGGACGATGGGGCCGGTATGGCCGTACTGGCGCAGGAACGCCGCCGCCGAGCCGCCGGCATGGCCGGCCCCGATGATGACGACTCGTGACTCCAGATCGGCCAAGCGGCCCTCCTTTGGGAATGCGGGCGGAAAATGACGCCTGCGTCATCTTTGTGCAAGCGCCTTCAACCCGGATGGGCTGTCCAGAACCACAGATAGAACAGCAGCCATCCTGCCGTGAAGGCCGCCGACAGGATTCTTCTGTCGATCCGGTCACGGAGGAGACCACCGATCAGCGCGAATATCGCGGCTACGATCAGAAACCGCGGCAACCGCACTGGCAGGGCAGCAGGCGCGAAGGCGGCCAGCGGCGCGCCGCTCTTCGGGGCCAGCAGGGCGTAGACCTTGTAGGGCGTGCTGGTCAGCGGCCCCTTCATGGCGGCGATGAACCAGCCATTGGCGTCGATATCGGCCCGGGCGTTGGCGATCATCGCCTCGGAGACGGCGGGCACGGCCGAGACGGTGCGCCGGGCGCCGGCCGGATCACTTGCGCTCCACAGGAAGATAACCGCCCCACCGATCACCGCCCCCAGCGCCGCCAGCAGGCTGGTCCAGGCGCCTTCCTTCAGGCCGCGGTTCATCGCCACCCAACTGATCAGCAGGTCGGGGACCACGAAAAACAGGCTGGCTTCTGCGAAGCCCCAAATGACGGCAGCTACAGACCAGCGCCGTTTCATTCATCCCCCTCCCTTTGGGAGAGGTTGTCCCTAGACCACCCGCTCGGCCAGCATCTTCTTGATCTCGGCGATCGCCTTCGCCGGGTTCAGCCCCTTCGGGCAGACCTGGGCGCAGTTCATGATGGTGTGGCAGCGGTAGAGCTTGAAGGGGTCTTCCAGGGCGTCCAGGCGGTCGCCGGTGGCCTCGTCGCGGCTGTCGATGATCCAGCGGTAGGCGTGCAGCAGGGTGGCCGGGCCGAGGTACTTCTCGCCGTTCCACCAGTAGCTGGGGCACGAGGTGGTGCAGCAGGCGCACAGGATGCATTCGTAGAGGCCGTCCAGCTTCTCGCGATCCTCGGGCGCCTGGCGCCATTCCTTTTCCGGCTCCGGGCTCTTGGTCTGCAGCCAGGGCTGGATGGAGGCGTACTGGGCGTAGAACAGGGTCATGTCCGGGACCAGGTCCTTGATCACCGGCATGTGGGGCAGGGGGGAGATGGCGATGTCCTTGCCCTTCTCCTCCGCCCAGCCGTGGGTGCAGGCCAGCGTGTTGCGCCCGCCGATGTTCATGGCGCACGAGCCGCAGACCCCCTCGCGGCAGGAGCGGCGGAAGGCCAGTGTGGGGTCCATGGTGTTCTTGA
>JANPKF010000242.1:0-1702 GCA_031425895.1 Caulobacteraceae bacterium
CTGAAGCGGACCAGAAAATGTGCGGCCAGAACCGCTGCCGCCGGATCCTCCTGCTTGCCGTAGAGCAGGGCGAACGCGTTCTCGACGTCGGCGCCATCTGTGCTGGCGCTCCACAGCTGGTCAGCGCCCGGCAGCGCCGCCGCCGCCAGGCCGCCCAGCAGGTCCGCCGATCGCGGGTCGCCGGGCAGCGACACGGCGACGGGTACGCGAACCGATGAGGGGTTGCCGATCCGCTCGGCGGCGCCGGCCGCGGTGACACCGTCTGCCAGGAAGGTCAGATCGAGGCCGCCGCGGAAGGGCGGAGCGATCACCACCGGGCCGTAGCCGCTCTCGACGAGCAGGGCGAAGGCCCGGGGCGCGCCCTCGCCGGCCTCCAGCCTGAGCTGCAGATAGCTGGCGCCAAAATCGCTCCAGATCGCCGGCGCGTCCGACGGGTCCCGGCGCCATCCGTCGCGCCAGGTCCAGCGCCGGAGGCTGAGAGTTCTGGCCGGCGCCGGCCGGGCGGCCGTGGTTTTCACCAGCGACCGGAATACGGCGCTGGTGATCGCGGCCCCCGCCTGCGGGGCGATCTGGCGAACGCCGAAGCCCAGCGCCGCCTGGCCGATGGCCTGCAAGGCCTTGCCGGCGTCACCGGCGGACCCCGGCATCCGGCTCGCCTGCGCTCGACTGGCCTCCCTGTGGTCCTGCCCTGCAAGGCTGTCCGGCGTTGCGGGCACCAGACCGCGATCCGTCGCGGCCCCCATGAATTCGTTGGGCGATCGGCCCTCGACCCCGAACACCACCGTGCCGCCCCGCACATCTACTTTGGCCTGGCGGGTCAGAACCTGACCGGACGGCCGCGAAGCGAGGATCACATAGGCGCCCTCCGCAAGGTTCTCCAACGACACCCAGGGCCTTGCCGACGACAGCGGCGGCGGCTGTTGATCGAGAAGCCGCCCCTCGGCATCGAGCACCCGCAGGCTGAGCGGTCCCATGTCATCGCCGCGAATGGTCAGGACAGCCATGTCAGAACACCGCTTCCAGAAGCGGCGGCAGCGCCAGGCGCTCGATGACCTGGTCCCCCTCAGGGAACGACGCCTCTACCCTGCACAGACTGTAGGCTGGAACCGCCTGCCGGTAGCGCGCCTGGGCCTTCAGGCCGGGGGCCTGACCGCCGATGGCGTCGACCGAAGGCGGAGTGCTGACCTTGAGACTGGCGTCGAGCAGGCGCTCTGACGGCTCGGAGCGCGCCAGCAGGGTGCAATTCGGCCTGTTGGCCTGGAACAGCAGCCGGGGGATGTCCTGGGCATCGGTCTCCGAGACCACCGGGAAGGTGAAGTATTCGCGCTCGGCCGTCTTCGCGACGCGCCGGCCATAGGTGCTGATGGCGGCTTCAAGTCCCGGCCGATCGGCCCACCAGCGGCCTTGGTTATCCTGGGCGAGATAGGCAGATCCCTCACAGGCCTCGACAAAGGCTTCCATGAAGCGCGAGGCGCGACTGGCCTTGCCGAAGGCCTGGGCGTCGATGCTGGAGGAGAAAAGCGTCGCCTGGGACAGCTGACCATGGGCGGCGACGGCGGCGCCCCGGTCGCCGGTGTCGGCGGCGATCAGCTTGTCGGGCCGTGGTGAAATCGCCTTCAGGGCCTCGGTCGGACTGTTGGCGCAGCAGTCGAGGATCATCCACTGCCTGCGAGGAGGCCTGGCGCCCAGCGCGAAGGCGACG
>JANPKF010000243.1:0-5485 GCA_031425895.1 Caulobacteraceae bacterium
CACGCCGGGCGACGGCCCATCGAGGCAAGGGCGATAGCGGTCAGTCCCGCCATGGCGGCGGCGGCGATCCACAGGGCCGCGCCGCCGAGCCGGGCGAAGGCCAGGGCCCCGAGGATGGCGCCGGTCAGCAGGCCCAGCCACAGCAGCAGCATCGGGACCCAGGCCCAGCGGTCGCCGCCGAAGGGGATGAGGGCCAGGCGCTTGCCCAGTTTGACCAGGGCGCCGGTCATGTAGGTGACGCCGACCGGCGCCTCGCCCTCTTCGGTCAGGACGGCGTTCTCGGCCCCCATGGCCATGGCCAGCAGGCCGACGGCGAGGGCCGTGGCGCCAAGGGCGTGGCAGAGGGCGGCGGCGGCGAGGAGCAGGGTCACGGCGGCCAGCACGGCGGGGCGACGGACGGCGCCGGACAGGCGGCCAAGGACCGTTCCCGCGAACACGCCGGTCACGAACAGACCAATCAGGCCCCCGGCGACAAGGGCGGGATGCGTCGATCGGGCCAGGCCGACGGCCATGCGGGTGGTGTTGCCGCTCATGAAGGAGACGAAGAAGCCGCCGGTCAGCAGGAAGCCGATGGCGTCGACGAAGCCGGCCACGGCCGAAAGGGCGGCGGCAAGCAGGCGGGTGCGCAGGTCGGCGGTCCGCATGGGCTTGAGCTTTCCCTCCCGTTTGGACGGCAGCTTACAGGACGGAGCGGGACTTCGTCTCGGTCGCAACCCTGCAAGCGAACGCCCCGGAAACCCTGCGGTCTCCGGGGCGCGCCTTACGCTCTTACTGACGTTTGCCGACTACGGGCGGCGATAGTTGGTCGGGTAGCGGTCGTCCCTCACGTCCATGCGGACGTTGCGGGCCAGGCTGTCGAGGCGGGCGTTGATGGCCCTCATGCCGCGCGGGCCGAGGCGGCCGCCGTTGCGGCGGCGCATCTGCTCATCCGAGCGGCTGATCTCCGCCAGGGTGGTCATGGCGTTGCGGGACTCGCGGCGGGTAAGCTGACCGTCGTTGCGCGCGTCACGGATGAAGTCGCCCAGCATGCTGGCCCGGCGACGGGTGTCGGCGCCGCTCCAGTTACCGCCGCGATTGTCGGCCTGGACATAGACCTGCGTCCCGCCGCCGACGCGCATCCAGCGGCCCTGGCTGTCGTAGTAGCCGCGCGTCTCGCCAACCACCCAACGGCCGTTGTCGTAATAGCCCGGCTGGGCGTCGGCGACCCAGACACCGTTGCTGTCGCGACGGCCGGGGGCCTCGCCACGCATCCAGCGACCGTTGCGGTCGTAATAGCCCTGCGCCGGTCCTGAGACCCAGCGGCCGTTGTCATAGTAGCCGGCCGAGGTGCCGGCGACCCACTGGCCGCGGCTGTCGTAGTAGCCGTTGGAAGCGGCGGGCACCCAGCGACCGTCGCGGTCATTGTAGCCGCCGGCGTCGCGGACCTCGACCCAGCGGCCGTTGTCGTAATAGCCGTTCGGCTGGCCGTTCACGAAGCGGCCCTCGCGGTCGAAGTAGCCGCTGGCCTGGCCGACGCGGCGGTCGTTGGCGTGCCACTGGCCGTTGGTGTCGTAGTAGCCGTAGGCGCGGTCGCAGTCGGCGCTGGAGCGGGCGATGGCGTTGCCGGCGATGGCCCCCACGACGCCGCCGAGAACGGCGCCTTCGGTGCGGTTCTTGTCCGCGGCGACACTGCCGCCGGCGATGGCGCCGAGGACACCGCCGATGACGGCGCCGGTGGTGTTGCGGTTGTCACGTTGTTGCTCGCAGCGGTCCTGGGCGAAGGCCATGGACGGCAGCAGGGTCGCGACGGCGATGCCGGCGACCCAGATGGATTTTTTCACGGGGGGAGCTCCTCGGAGCGCGAACGCGCGATCCGTTGGAGGGGTAACGGGCGGTGGGGGTGGAGGTTCCGGATGGAGAGTGGGTTGGCCTCGGGTTCTGCGGGCCGGCGATCCGATGGCTGCAGGTTCGCCTCGGGTCTTCATCTCCCCTCGCGGGAGAAGGTGTCGGCGGAGCCGACGGATGAGGGGGCGCGCCGGCATTGGACACAGCCTGATCTGACCACCTCACAGACGCTGACCATGGGGGCGACCCCTCATCCGACCCCTTCGGGGCCACCTTCTCCCGCAAGGGGAGAAGGGTCAGGTGTCGAGCAGCGCTTCAGCCCGGCGGGTCACGGCGCTGAGTCTTGGTCCCCACTCCCGCGCCAGCGCTTCCGGGTCATCGCCGCGCGCGGCGAACAGGGGGGCGTCCCAGACCACGGCGGCCTTGCCGAACGGCACAGGGATCATGGCGCCGTCCCAGCTGCCGAGGCGGATGGCCGGTTTGCAAGCCAGGCCGACCAACAACACCGGGGCGCCGGTGACGCGGGCCAGGGCAGGGGTTCCGGCCTGCATGATCTCGCGCGGGCCGCGCGGGCCGTCGGGGGTGATGGCGATGCCGCCTTCGGCGTTCACCCAGCGGATCATCTCCCGGAAGGCCTGTTCGCCGTTCTTGTTTTTGGCCGGATCGGACTTCTTCTTGCTGGAGCCGCGGATGGCGGGGAAGCCGATGGACTGCATGGCCGAGGCGATGAACTGGCCGTCGCTGCTGCGGCTGATCAGGGCCCGCATGTCGTGGCGATGGCCGGGGGCTTGCGGCCAGCTGACCGGGGAGAGGGGGATGCGGCCGTGCCAGAAGCAGAGGATGGCGCCCTTGCCGGCGTAGCCTGGCTGTTTGTCGCGCCAGGCGGCCCAGACGGCGTCGGCGCTGTCCTGGCCCTCGCGGGTCCAGCGCATGGTGGCGAAGCACAGGCGCAGCCAGCCGGCGAAGACAAGGGCGAGGAAGCCCTGGACGCCCTCCGAGCGGAACCACTTCTTCATTCGGCAAGCTCGGGCGGGGCGGTCGAGTCGAGGTTCTGGGCCTGGGCCAGACGGGCGTAGAGACCCTGCTTGCGGACCAGGGCGGCGTGGGTTCCGGTCTCGACGACACGGCCCTTGTCGATGACGTAGATGCGGTCGGCGTTCTTCACCGTCGACAGGCGGTGGGCGATGAGGATGGTGGTGCGGCCGGTCATGAGGCGTTCGAGAGCGGCCTGGACCTGGGCCTCGCTCTCGGTGTCGAGGGCGCTGGTCGCCTCGTCGAGGAGCAGGATGGGGGCGTCCTTCAGGAAGGCGCGGGCGATGGCGATGCGCTGCCGCTGGCCGCCGGACAGGCGGGCGGCGTTCTCGCCGACCAGGGTGTCGTAGCCGGCCGATTGAGCGAGGATGAAGTCGTGCGCGGCGGCGAGCCTGGCGGCCTCTTCCACCTCCTCCTGGGTCGCGTCCGGACGGGCATAGGCGATGTTGTTGCGGATGGTGTCGTCGAACAGGAAGGGTTCCTGGGTGACGAGCGCGATCTGGCTGCGCAGGGAGGCGGTGGTGACGCCGCGCACGTCCTGGCCGTCGATGGTCACGGCGCCGGATGTGACGTCGTAGAAGCGCGGCAGCAGGGAAAGGATGGTGCTCTTGCCGCCGCCGGAGGGGCCGACCAGGGCGATGGTCTCGCCGCGACGGGCTTCAAGGGTGATGTCTTCCAGGGCTGGAGCGCCGACGCCGTAGTGGAAGCTGACGTTCTCGAGACGGATGGCCCCCTGCTCGGCGGTCAGCGGCAGGGCGGCCGCATTCTCGGCCACCTCCGGCTTGACGTCGAGGGCGCCGAACAGGCGACGGGCGGCGGTCAGGCCCTCGGCGAAGACGGTCTGGGTGTTGGCGATCTGGCGCAGGGCGTTGGCGGCGGTGACCAGGCCGAAGGCGAAGGCGGTGAAGCTCTCGGCGTTCATCTCGCCGCGTGATCCGCGCCAGCCGGCGTAGACCAGGACGATGGCGAGGATCAGGTAGCCGATCAGCTCGGTGGTCGGGGCCGACTGGGCGCGGGCGTTGGCGCCCTTGATGATGTGGCGCTGGCGCTCGGCGACGGCGGCGGCCACGCGAGCCTCCTCACGGGCCTCGCTGTTCTCCATCTTGACGACGCGAACGCCATCGAGGCCTTCCATCAGCAGGCTCGAGAGGGTTCCGGTCGCAGCCATGGCCCCCTTGGCGGCCTTGCGCGAGCGGCGGCTGAACCGGCGCATCAGGCGGCTGGCGAAGGGGGCGATCAGCAGGATGGCCAGGGTCAGCTGCCAGTCGGCACTGAACATCACGACCAACTGGCCGAGCACCAGCATGGCGCCCTGCGCATAGTTGATGACGCCGGTGGTCGAGGCCTCGCGCATCAGGCCGGCGTCGTAGAGGACCTGGGAAACGAAGGCGCCGGAATGGGTGGCGCGCAGGCGGGCAAGATCGGCGCGGACCATGCGAGCGAACAGCTCGACCTGGATGTCGCCGACGATGCCGTGGCCGATTGAGTTGACCATGGCCGACTGCACGACCTGGGCGATGACCCGGGCAAGCGCGCAGGCCACCACGATGGCCGGCACCATCCAGATGGCGTTCGGCTTGTGCTCGACCAGTAGATCCTGGATGCCGCTGGCGATGACCTTGGTGAAAATGGCGGCGGTGACGGCGACGACCAGGGCGCAGACCAGGGCCGTCGCGACCCCCTTCCAGCGGGGTCGCAGATAGGTTCTGGCGATGCGCGCGATCAGCTGGCGGCTCGTGGGCTTGGACGCGGCGTCGGCCAAGGGGCCTCCAGAAGGGTTTGCATCGCGATGCGAGGCCACTACTTAGGACGCTCTGCGATGGAGCGCCACTTGTCCGGCTACGATCTGAGTACGCGGTGGGGCCGGTTTTTGGCCAACTGGGACTTCTTCTGGAAGGACCATGCCTTCCTGCGCCTGTCGTTCGCCAACGCCCACTGGATCGGGCCCGACATGGTGCGGGCCGCGCAACCCTGGCCGTTCCAGCTGAAATACTGGAAGCGCGACGGGATCAGGACGATCATCAACCTGCGGGGCGGGTTCGACGCCAGCTTCTATGTGCTGGAGCGCGAGGCCTGCGAGCGGCTGGGCCTGGACGCGGTGGACTTCACCATCACCTCGCGGGCCGTGCCGACGCGGGCCCAGGTGCTGGGGGCCAAGGCGCTGTTCGAGACGATCAAGTATCCGGCCTTCATGCACTGCAAGTCGGGAGCGGACCGGGCGGGGATCATGTCGGTCTTCTACCGGCACTTTCACCTGGGCGATTCGATCCGTGATGCGCTGAACGAGCTGGGTCTGCGGACCCTGCATGTGAAGCAGGGCAAGACCGGGGTGCTGGACTATGTGTTCGAGCGCTATCTGGAGGAGGCCGAGCCGAAGGGATTGAGCTTCCTCGACTGGGTGATGAGCGACGCCTACGACCCCAAGGCGATCAAGGCCGATTTCCAGGAAGCCTGGTGGGGGACGTTGATCACCGACCGGTTGCTGAAGCGGGAGTAAACTACCCTCTCCCATAGGGCTACGGGATTCACACATCGACTGAGGCCATGGCAGCGATTGCCAGTTTGGCGGTCTGTAGTTGTGTCCATCCGTCGAGCATTACGACGGGGCCGGGCTTTCCGTAGTAGCCGG
>JANPKF010000244.1:0-7778 GCA_031425895.1 Caulobacteraceae bacterium
AAGCGCCGGATGAGGGGGCGATGACTGGTTCAACCGCCATGAGGAACTGGCGACTGGCTGTGTCCGAGGCCGGTGCGACCCCTCATCCGTCGGCTACGCTGAGACCTTATCCTGCAAGGGGAGAAGGACGCCCAGAGGCGAACCCTTGAAAGGCTGTGCTAAGCTCGCTGCATGAAGCTGCTTCCGCCCCTCCTGGCCGCTTGTCTGCTGGCCACCGTCGTCCACGCTCAAGGCGTCGAAGTCGCGCCTCTCACCGCGCCAGACGTGTTTTCGGGCGGGGCGCGGGATACCGGGCTGGGGTCCGACCTGTGGAAGGGCGCCTCGGCAGAACTGGCGCGGCGGGTGATGCCGACCCTCGGAACCAAACCGTTGAGCCCGGCGGCGAGGGCGCTGGCGGTGCGGGTCCTGTCGACAGGGGCCAACGCGCCGGATGGTGCGGGCGAAGATCGCGTGCTGGCGGCGGCGCGGGGCCGGGCGCTGCTGAACCTTGGCGAACCGCAGGCGGCGAACGCCTCCGTCGAGCGCATTCCCAACCTGGCCGCCGAGCCTGTCCTGGCCGAGGTCGCCGCCGAGGCGGCGTTGCTGACCGGCGCTGATGAACGCGCCTGCCTTGTCGAGAAGGGCGTCACGATCGGTCGGGGCGAGATCTACTGGCTGCGTCTGCGCAGCTACTGCCAGGCCATCGCCGGCCAGGCCGATGCGGCGCAGCTGACCCTGACCCTGGCGCAGGAGAAGGCGCGGGACGCTGTGTTCGGCCGCCTGATGACCGCCCTGCTGGTGCAGGCGGATCCCGGCGCGCCGTCGGTTCGCACCGGCCTGGAGACGGCGCTGTCGCGTCGGCTGGGGCTGGCCCTGCCGTCGCCGGCGCCCGTCCCGGCGCTGATCGACGTTACCGGTCTGGACGCCCTGCTGCGGGCCGGAACGCCCGGCGACCTCTTTGCCGTCGCCCTGGGCGAAGCCCTGGACGGGGCCGGCCGGGACGCCCTGTTCGCTGCCGCCGGAAAATCGACCGCCGTCCCTGGCCGGCTGGCCGCGTTGCAACTGGCCGCCGACCGCGGCCTGGCCGGGGAAACCGCTCTGATCGCGCTGGCCATCGCCCAGGAAGCCCCGAAGACGGGGCTTCTTGCCCACGACCGCGCGGCCATCATCAGGGGGCTCGCAAAGGTGGGCCTGACCCAGGACGCCCGCGCCTTCGCCTTCGAAGGCCTGGCGCAGCCGTGAGCGACTTGAGAGCGGGAGGAGGCTGGCCCGAGGCCTTCCTCGAGATGATGGCCGCCGAGCGCGGCGCGGCCCGCAACACCCTGACCGCATACGGCAAGGACCTGGAGGACGTTTCCGGCTTCCTGGCCCGGCGCGGCAAGGGCTTCGCCGACGCGGCGGCCGAGGACATCGAGGCCTGGTTCGTCGATCTGTCAGTGCGCGGATTGTCGGCCTCGACGGCGGCCCGGCGGCGGGCGGCGGTGCGGCAGTTCTACCGCTTCGTGCTCGGCGAGGGCTGGCGGAGCGACGATCCCTCGCGCCGCGTCGAGGCGCCTAAACAGGGCCGGCCGCTGCCTAAGGTGCTGACCCGCGACGAGGTCAACCGCCTGTTGGCCGCCGCCTCGCAGCGCGACGGGGGGCAGGGTTTGCGCCTGGCCTGCCTGATCGAGCTGACCTACGCCTCCGGCCTGCGGGTCAGTGAACTGGTCGCCCTGCCGCTGGCCGCCCTGGCCCGCGACCCGGCCTATCTGATCGTCAAGGGCAAGGGCGGCAAGGAGCGGCTGGCCCCGCTGAACGGCGCGGCGCGGGACGCGGTGAAGGCCTGGCTGGAGGTGCGGGCCGCCTTCCTGCCGAAAGGGGTGAAAGAGAGCCCCTGGCTCTTCCCGTCACGCGGCAAGGCCGGCCGGCTGACCCCCCGGCGGTTCTCGCAGCTTCTGGAGGAGGCGGCGCTGGTCGCCGGCATCGATCCTGCCCGGGTCAGCCCCCACGTCCTGCGCCACGCCTTCGCCACTCACCTGTTGGAGGGCGGCGCTGATTTGCGAGTGGTGCAGACCCTGCTCGGCCACAGCGACATCGCCACCACCCAGATCTACACCCATGTGGCCGGCGACCGCCTCAAGCAGGTGGTCGAGAGCAAGCACCCGTTGGGGCGCAAGAGCTAGGCGGACCTGTAGCGCGGCCCGATCCGCACCCGGGCTATCCAGAAGACCAGGGCGACCAGCACCAGCAGCGGCGGCAGGTAGAGGTGGTCGCCGCGCAGGGAAGCGGGAATGGTGTCTGCCTGGCCCAGGAAATAGGAGCCGGCGGCGATGAACAGCGCAAGGCACATCCGCCAGAGATGACGCGAAACGCGCCCCGCGCCGGTCAGCCCGCCGCGCCGCAGGGTCCAGATGTCGAGGCCGGCCGACATCGTCGCCAGGCCGCCGAACACCAGGAACAGGACCGGCGAGGCCGAGAAGTCCGGATCGCCATCGTAGAGCCAGCCCGGAAAGGCGGCGACCAGGGCGCCGACCGTCAGGCCGCCGGCGGCGACAAGCGCTGCGGCCCAGGGCGCGATCCGCTCGATCCGGCCAACGGTTCCCGGCCGCGCCCGCACCACGCCCCAGGCGGTCGCCACCAGATAGAGGGTGAAGGCGGCGGCCAGGGTGTTGACCTTCTCGACCCTCATGCTGGCCATCACGAAGGCGACGCTGGCCATCACCAGCATGGCGACGAAGAACACCGTCCCCGCCTTGCGATGCAGCCAGCGGCCCTTGGGGGCCAGCAGGGAGATCGGCCCGGCGATCAGCGAGACGGCGCCGCCGGTGACGTGAACCAGGGCGGTCGGGGACAATTCGAGCACGGAGAGGGAGTCTTTCCTGTTTGTCACTTGGAGGCTGGGCGATTGACGTTCAGCCTCGCCTCATGAGAGCCGCCAGACCATGACGCCTGACGCCAAACACATGATCGACGGTTGCAGCGCCCCCCTGGGCGCCGGCCCGACGGTGGCTGTCGGCATGCTGGGGGGGCTGATCGGCTATGCCGTCTCGCGCGGCGCCGACCGCGCCGCACTTCTGGCGTCGGCAGGGCTGGAAGAGGCTGACCTCGCCGACCATGACGCGCGCCTTCCCATGCGCCGCTACGAAGAGATCATGGGCGCGGGCAAGCTGGCGACCGGCGATCCGGCCCTGGCGCTGCGCTATGCCGAGGCGGTCGACATGTCGGAGCTGTCGCTGGTCGGGCTGATCACCCACGCGTCCGAGACGATGATGCACGCCTTCCTGCAGCTGAACCGCTTCGGCCGGCTGGTGGTGGAGGTCGATGGCGTGGGCGAGGGTGACCGGTTCTCGATCGTCCAGCGTGGCGGCGAGACCTGGATGGTCGACAACCGCGCCCGGCCGAACGACTTTCCCGAACTGACCGAGACCACCTTCGTGCGGTTGGCGGTCGGTCCGCGTCGCTTCCTGCCCAGACCGATCGTTACCGCCGTGCAGGTTTCCTATCCCCGGCCGCCGCACGCGGCCGAGTATGATCGCATCTTCCAGGTCCCGGTCACCTTCGGGGCCGACTGGAACGCCGTGCGGCTCGACATGACCCTGGCCGATCACCCGGTCGCCGTCCTTCCACGCTTCGCCTTCGGCCCCTTGAGCGACCGGGCCGAGGCCTTGCTGCAGGGACTGCAAGGCGCCCGCACGGTGCGCGGCCGGGTCGAGGCCCTGTTGATGCCGATCCTGCATACCGGCGAGGTCGGGGTGGAGCAGATCGCCACCGGCCTCGGCATGAGCCGTCAGACCCTGTTCCGGCGCCTGAAGGCGGAGGGCGCGACCTTCGAGGCGGTGCTCGATGATCTGCGCCGCCGCCTGGCGACCGACTACCTGTCGGACCGCAAGGTGTCGGTCAACGAGACCGCCTACCTGGTCGGCTTCTCGGAGGCGGCGTCGTTCTCGCGTGCGTTCAAGCGCTGGACGGGGCGCTCTCCGCGTGAGGTAAGGTACGGCGGCTGAGAGGGACCCCGATGCGCAGGATTGGACGTTTGTTTGCCGCCCTGGCCGCGCCGCTGCTGTTGGCGCTCCCGGCAACTGCCGCCGAAAAATATGCCGACGACTGCACCGTGGCTGACCGCGACGCGCCGACCCTCGACCGCGCCAAATTGCCCGGCGCCCGGTTCCGCATGACCGAGTCCGAAATCGGCGTCGAGCGCGACGAGAACGGAGAGCAAGTCACCCTCAAGCGCCGCCATGGCCAGGAGACGGCGACCCTGAAGAGCGGCGTCAAGCTGTCCATCACCCAAGGCGGCTGCGAAGACTATTCGAACCGATATGAGTTCGAGTTGACCGGCGATCGGGCGCCCCTTGGCGACACCCGCCATTGGCTGAACCGGGCCAGCGCCCTGATCGCCGAGGTCGCGCCGGCCAACAGGGAAGGCTTTGTCCGTCTTCCCCAGCTCAGTCGGGCCCTGGCCCGCCGGGCGGCGACCTCGCACATCGATCTGATCGACGGCCTCGAGGGCCGACTGGATGAGTCCCACCGCTACGTCGTGACGGTGGCCCGTCGCGGCGAGAAAACCCTTCTGCGGGTCAGCTACATCATCCGCCTCTAGCCGGCATCCTTGACGCCCCGCACCTCCCGCCGCAAACACGATCTCGCAACTGCGAAGGGGACAGCGCCATGAAGACGCCGCGTGGATTTTTCAAGCCGCTGGCCATCGGCGCCCCGACCCCGCCGCGTGAGCTCCCCGTTCAGGTCGAGCGGATGATCCACTTCGTGCCGCCGCACCTCGACAAGGTGCGCGCCAAGGTCCCGGAGATGGCGAAACAGGCCGACGTCATCCTCGGTAACCTGGAAGACGCCATCCCCGCCGACCAGAAGGACGCCGCCCGCGCCGGCTTCATCCAGCTTGCCAACGAAACGGACTTCGCCGCGCTCGGCGTGGGCCTCTGGACCCGCATCAACTGCCTCAACAGCCCCTGGCACTTCGACGACGTGACCCAGATCGTCGAGGGCGTCGGCGACCGGCTGGACGTTATGATGATCCCCAAGGTCGAGGGGCCCTGGGACATCCACTACATGGACCAGTTGCTGGCCGTGCTCGAAGCGCGCCATGGCCTCAAGAAGCCCATCCTGCTGCACGCCATCCTTGAGACGGCGGAGGGCGTGAACAACGTCGAGGCCATTTGCGCCGCCAGCCCCCGCATGCACGGCATCAGCCTGGGTCCCGCCGACCTCGCCGCCAGCCGCGGCATGAAGACCACCCGCGTCGGCGGCGGCCATCCCTTCTACAAGGTCATCGAAGATCCCCGCAGCGACGGCGCCCCGCGCGTCGCCGCCCAGCAGGACATCTGGCACTACACCTTCGCGAAAATGGTCGACGCCTGCGCCGCCCATGGCATCAAGGCCTTCTACGGCCCGTTCGGCGCCATCGATGATCCGGAAGCCTGCGAACAGCAGTTCCGCAACGCCTTCCTGCTCGGCTGCGCCGGCGCCTGGTCGCTGCACCCCAGCCAGATCGACATCGCCAAGCGCGTCTTCAGCCCCGACCCGGGCGAGGTGAAGTTCGCGGTGCGCATCCTGGACGCCATGCCGGACGGCACCGGCGTGGTCATGCTGGACGGCAAGATGCAGGACGACGCCACCTGGAAGCAGGCCAAGGTCATGGTCGATTGCGCGCGGCAGATCGCGGGGCGCGATCCGGCGTTCAAGGACCTGTACGGGTTCTGAGCTTCAACCAGCTGATCCGGCGTCGTCACCGGCGACTGGCTGCTCCGACCGCCCTGGCAAGACCCGCAAACCCAAGTGTCACCAGCGCTTCAACACGCAGGACGGGAGCGCCTCCTTTGGCAACAGGGTTAAGGTGTGTGGCGGATTGTCGCATGGATTACGGCCTGTTGTGGACCGCCGTTCGCTAAAGTTATGCCTTTTAAGTCGCGGACCCGACAGAAAGAATGAATCGGCGCTCGCCTGCCAGGCGCAGCCCCCTTTCCGACTGGCCTTCGAACGCTATGCTTGTCCGTTGCGCACAAGGGGTGGGCATCGAGCTGCGAGAGATACGCCTTGATTATTGCACTGCCGGCCCGTGTCGGAATGCAATAGCGCTCGCCAATTCAGATTCCAGGGGTACTTCAAATGGCTGACATCGTCGGTGACAACGATCCGAACATCCTGCCCGGCACGCCGAACGATGACACCATCACCGGTCTGGGCGGCGCTGACACCCTGCAGGGGCAGGACGGCAACGACACGCTGAACGGCGGCGCCGGCGGCGATGTCCTCGATGGCGGCAATGGCACGGACACCGCCACCTATGTCGACTCCACCGAGGGCGTCTCGGGCAGTGTCTTCAGTGTGCAGACGCTTTCGGGCGGCGACATCGACAGCCTGATCAGCATCGAGAACCTGATCGGCTCCGAGTTCAACGACCAGCTGGTCGGCAGCAGCGGCGCCAACACCCTGGAGGGTCGGGGCGGCCAGGACAACCTCAACGGCCAGAGCGGCGACGACATCCTGCGCGGCGGCGACGGCCACGACATTCTGCGCGGCCGCAACGACAACGACCTGCTGTACGGCGACGCGGGGGACGACTTCCTGCAGGGCGGAGAAGGCAACGACCTGATGGACGGCGGCGACGGCACCGACCGCGCCAACTTCTTCCTCAGCCTGCCGACCGACGCCCAGGTCGGCGCGACCGTCGATCTGAACATTCAGGGCGTGGCCCAGGACACCGGCCATG
Organism: Caulobacteraceae bacterium; assembly: GCA_031425895.1. Lineage (GTDB taxonomy): Bacteria > Pseudomonadota > Alphaproteobacteria > Caulobacterales > Caulobacteraceae > Caulobacter. The sequence goes on from JANPKF010000244.1 coordinate 6,686, forward strand.
GCATGGACACCCTGGTCAGCCTCGAACATGTTTCGGGCACCACCTTTGCCGACACCTTCACCGGCAACGCCGGCGCCAACTGGCTGTGGGGCCAGGGCGGCGGCGACACCCTCAGCGGCGGTGACGGCAACGACCTGATCGAGATCGGATCGGCCGGCTCGAACATCGCTTCCGGCGGTAACGGGACCGACACCCTCTCGTTCTTCAACAACAACGACTTCACCAGCGGCGTCGTCGCCTCGCTCCTGCTCCAGGGCTCGTCCCAGGCGATCGCGGGTGGCGGCAGCTTTACCGCGACGGGCTTCGAGAACCTCTCGGGATCGACCTTCAACGACACCCTCACCGGTGATGCGGGCAACAACATCCTGGCGGGCGCCGAGGGCGCCGATGACCTGAGCGGCGGGGACGGCAACGATACCCTGTACGGCGATGGCATCGTCTGGATGTACAATTCGCTGTCCGGCGGCTCCGGCCCAATCACCACCACCCCCGATATGGTGGCCCTGAACATCGGGGCGGTCGCGGGCAACGACACCCTGCGAGGCGGCGCCGGCGTTGATATCCTGGAAGGCGGCAGCGGCGATGACCTGCTGCTGGGCGGTATCGGCAACGACACGATCCGCGGCGGCGACGGCATCGACACCGTGTCCTTCGAGGACATCTCGGTCGTGAACGGCATCGGGGTCGGCGTCTATCTGCTGCGCGCGGAGAACGTGACCCGCAGCCAGGGGGATGGCGGCGCCGACATCATCACCGGCGTCGAGAACGTCATCGGTTCGCAGGTTTCAGACACCCTGGACGGCGACCACAACAACAACGTCCTGACCGGTCTCGGCGGCAACGACCTGCTGATCGGGGAGGGCGGCGACGACACCCTTTATGGCGGCGACGGCGAGGACTTCCTGCGTGGTCGCGACGGCAATGACATTGCCTACGGCGAGGGCGGCAACGACTTCTTCTCGGGCGGCCAAGGCACCGACTATATGGACGGCGGCGACGGCTTCGACCGCGCCAGCATGTTCCTGTCCCTGGGCACCGACATCCAGGCCGGCGCCACCGTCGACCTGGCCATCACCACGGCCCAGGACACCGG
>JANPKF010000245.1:0-2092 GCA_031425895.1 Caulobacteraceae bacterium
GTCGCCGAGGATCTGTTCGGCCCGGCCATAGACGCCCGAAGCGTCCAGCACCGACAGCTGGCCGCGCGCGGCGATGTTCAGGATATCGCGCGCTTCCACCTCGGGCGGGCGCGAGCGGGGGCTGGGGCTTCCGCCAAGCCCGAACTGGGCGGCGGACAGGCCAAGCTTGGTCAGGGGGAAACTCATGCGCGTCCTTCTGGAGCGGCCAGATGACTGGGACTGGAATACAGGGGGTCGTAGACCGGCCGGGGCCGGGCGAAGATTTCGGCCAGGTTGCGGGCCATCATGGTCGGCAGCACGGCGGCGTAGGCATCGACCAGAGCGGCCACCTCGACCTCTCCGTGAGCGGCGCTGAGGGCGTGCGGCCCGACGACGATCAGGCCCCGGGCCGTCATCTCCCGCATCCACAGTCCTTCGAGAATGGGGGCGGCGAACAGCGGAGTGGGCAGGGTGGGATCGCCGGCCAGCGTAAAGACGCGGGCCGCGCCGGCCCGCTTGATCAGGCTTTCGACCTCGGTCTGGATCTCGGCGCCCATCACCTGCAGGTGCGGCGCGACCGGGGCGATGCCCAGCGTTTCCAGCGTGGCGGCGGCGGCGGCCAGGCTGTCGCCGCGCGGGACCGGCAGGTCTTCGGGATCAAGGGCGGCGATCAGGTCTTCCGAGCCCGTGATCGCGCCGATGGGGCGGCCGTTGGCGATACCGGCTCCGAACACCGAAAAGTCCGGCCGAACGTTGGAGAGGCCCTGAACGCCCTGGGCATGGACCCGGAAACCGCTGGAGCCTTCATCGAAGATCAGCAGGGCCCCGGCGGCGGTCGCCGCCTTGCGGGCCAGCCGCAGCTGGCCGGGCGTCATGCCCAGCGGATCGACCAGCACGGCGGCGAGGTCCGTCTCGCCGTTGCAGACCCCGCTCTTGGGGTCCCAGACGGCGACGCGCCGGCAACCGGTGACCCTGCGGGCTGCAGCGACCGCGGCGGGAAGGGCCTGGCCCTCCTCGGCGCAGAGGGCGACGGCGGGGCGGCGCGGCAACAGGGCGGCGAGGGCGGACGAGACGTCTTTCGGGGTGGCCTTGCCGGCGACGACGGCGGCTTCGATACGGGGGTGGGCGTGACCCAGAAGCACCGCGCCGCCGGCCATGTCGAAGTCGATCCGGGCCGTACCGTCCTCATCGACGAGGCGGCAGCCGCTGGCGACCGGCCGGCTGGGCGCGCGGCGGACAAAGCTGTCGGCGATGAAAGCGGCGTTGGGCATGGCTGCCTCGGCCTCATGGTGAAGTCACTAGCAACCATGCGCGCCAACACCTTAAGGGAGGGTGCGTGAAGCGTTTCGCTGGGGTTAACATGGGGGGTGACCCAGACCCTTCCTGCCCCCTCTTTGCCGGATTGGCCGACCTACGGCCTGACCGACGACCAGCGCCCCGCTCTGCGCGCCTTGCGCGACGCCGGCGAGCCCGCCGTCCTGGCCACCATCGTCGCGCTTGGCGGCGGCGGTCCTCGTCCGGTCGGCGCCCAGATGGTCTTCGGCCGCGATTTCGTCAGCGGGTTTCTGTCCGGCGGCTGTGTCGAAGGTGACGTCGCCCTGCACGCGGCCGCCTGCCTCGCCGATGGCGCGCCACGCCGGCTGGTCTATGGCGAGGGCAGCCCTTGGCCGGACATCCGCCTGCTCTGCGGCGCGCGGATCGAGATCGAGCTCCAGCGACTGAGCCCCGATGACGCTGAGGTCGGGGCCGTGCTCGCCGCGATGGACGCCAGGCGCCCGGCCGACTTCACCACCCCCGGCGGACTAGTCCTGACCTATGAGCCGGTCTGGAAGCTGATCATCATCGGCGCCGACCCCACGGCGCTCGCCACCGCCACCCTCGGCGCCCAGTCTGGCTTCGAGACCACCCTGGTCCGCCCGCGCGGCCCCGTCGCCTGTCCGCTGGCCGCCGTCGCCTACAGCCGCGCCGAGCCCGCCGAGGCGCTCGCGACCGTCGGCCTCGACGCCTGGACCGCCGTCGCCATCTGTGGCCACGACATGGACATCGACCATGCGGGGCTGACGGTAGCCCTGCCGTCGGACGCCCCCTACGTCGGCCTGCTCGGCGCCCGCCG
>JANPKF010000246.1:0-1821 GCA_031425895.1 Caulobacteraceae bacterium
CGCCCAACGGCGTCGCCTATGACACGCCGGACCAGATCCGCACCTATGCGCCGCGTATCTACGACCGGGCCGTGGCCAACCACTCCATGCCGCTCGGCAACGAGACCGGCATGACCGAAGACGAACGCGCCAGACTGGGCGCCTGGATCAAGGCCGGCGCCCCATGAGAACCTTCCGCCCCAGCCCCCTGACGCCCGAGGCCTTCGAACCGTTCGGCGAGGTCATCTCGGTGCGTGAGGACGCCCGGCACTATCCAATCAACTACGGCGCCACGACCCGCTACCACGCGCTTGGCCACACCACGGCGACCGACGGCCAGGTCATCCTCAGTATCTTCCGCTCGACGCCCCTGCCGGCCCTGATCCTGAAGATCATGGAACGCCACCCGGACGGCAGCCAGGCCTTCATGCCCCTGAACGGCCGCCCCTATCTCGTGGCCGTCGCCCCGCCCGGCGAGCTGGACCCGTCGAGGATCGAGGTCTTCCTGGCCGACGGATCGCAGGGGGTGAACTACGCCGCCGGGACCTGGCACCACTATTCCCTGGCGCTGGGCGAGGTCAGCGACTTCCTGGTGGTCGATCGCCAGGGGCCGGGGCCGAACCTTGACGAGATCGAGATGGCGGAAGGGGACTGGATCGAGGTCGTCCTCTAGCCACGCCACCGATCCGATGTGACACTGCCCGCCAACAGACCGCTGACCACGGCGGCAAGGGGCGGGGACGACGATGATGCGCAAGGGTTGGCTGCTGTTCGCGATCGGCTGGCTGCTGATCCTCGGGGGCTCCTGGGCGGCCAGCGCTATCCAGACCGACGGCGGCATCAAGGTTCAGGACGTGCGCTTCGCCGGAACCGGTGGCGTGACGATGAGCGGACTGCTCTACACCCCGCGAGGCGCCACCGCCGCGACCCCGGCGCCCGGCATCCTCGCGGTCCACGGCTACATCAACAGTCGCGAGACCCAGAGCGCCTTCGCCATCGAGTTCGCCCGGCGCGGCTACGTCGTCCTGGCCATGGACCAGACCGGCCACGGCTACAGCGGCGGCGCGGCCTTCGCCAACGGCTTCGGCGGTCCCGACGGCCTGAAATACCTGCGCGGCCTGCCGACCGTCGACAAGGCCAACATCGGTCTCGAGGGCCACAGCATGGGCGGCTGGACCGTGCTGGCCGCCGCCGCCGCCATGCCTGACGCCTACAAAGCCATTGTGCTTGAGGGCTCCGCCACCGGCGCGCCGTTCGCCGGCGAGGGCACATCAGCCTGGCCGCGCAACACCGCCCTGGTGTTCAGCAAGTACGACGAGTTTGCCAAGCTGATGTGGGGCGTCCCTCGCGCCCTCGATGTCGGGACCAGCGCCAAGGCCAGGGCCCTGTTCGGCTCGAAGGAGATCCTGCAAACCGGCCGTCTCTACGGCGACATCGCCGCCGGCACGGCCCGCCGGCTTTACACTCCGACGACGACCCATCCCGGCGACCACTTCTCCACCGAAGCGGTCGGGGCCAGCCTCGACTGGTTCTCGCAAACCCTGACCGGCGGCGCACCCAGCCCGGCCGACAATCAGATCTGGATGCGAAAGGAAGCCGCCACCGGCGTCGCCCTGGTCGGTTTCGTTGTTCTGCTGCTCGGGACGTTCGCCCTATTGCTCGACCTGCCCCTGTTCGCCGCCCTGCGCGGCGTCCCGACGACCAGCCCGCCGGCGAGCCGCCTGCGCCTCGTCTTGACCGCCGGATTTCCGGTGCTGACCTTCTTCCCGGCCTTCATCGCCGTCACCCTTCTGGTCAAGCCCAGCGCCTTGCTGCCTCAGACGGTCACCACACAGGTGGTGG
>JANPKF010000247.1:0-17440 GCA_031425895.1 Caulobacteraceae bacterium
GCTGTGGCCGGTCAGGGACTTGGTCGAGCTGATCAGCGGGGCCTTGTCGGCGCCGAAGACGTTGCGGACCGCGCCCATTTCCTTGCTATCCCCGACCGGGGTCGAGGTGCCGTGCGGGTTGAGGTAGTCGATCTTGCGGCCACCGGCGGTCTCGATAGCCAGGCGCATGCAGCGCTCGGCGCCTTCGCCAGACGGCGCGACCATGTCGAAGCCGTCGCTGTTGGCGGCGTAGCCGACGATTTCGCCGTAGATTTTGGCGCCGCGCGCCTTGGCGTGTTCGTACTCTTCCAGAACCAGCATGCCGGCGCCGCCGGCGATGACGAAGCCGTCGCGGTCGGTGTCGTAGGCGCGGCTGGCCTTGGTCGGGTTGTCATTGCGCTTGGAAGACATGGCGCCCATGGCGTCGAACAGGTTGGACAGGGTCCAGTGCTCTTCTTCCGTGCCGCCGGCGAAGATGACGTCCTGCTTGCCCCAGGCGATCTGCTCATAGGCCGAGCCGATGCAGTGGGTGGAGGTGGCGCAAGCCGAGCTGATCGAGAAGTTCAGGCCGCGGATCTTGAACCAGGTGGCCAGCACGGCCGAGGGGCCGCTGCTCATCGCCTTCGGCACCGCGAACGGGCCGATGCGCTTGGGGCCCTTCTCACGGGTCGTGGCGGCGGCCTCGACGATGACCTTGGTGGAGGGGCCGCCGGCGCCGACGATCAGGCCGGTGCGCTCGTTGGAGATGTCGGACTCTTCAAGACCCGAGTCAGCGATCGCCTGGTCCATGGCGATGTGGGCGTAAGCCGTGCCGGACGACAGGAAGCGGGCGGCGCGGCGGTCGACCATCGACTCCCAGTCGATGTCCGGCACGGCCTTGACCTGGCAGCGGAAGCCGAGCTCGGCATAGTCCGACGCGAAGGTCACGCCGCTCTTGGCTTCCCGCAGCGAGGCGAGGACTTCATTGGCGTTGTTGCCGATCGACGAGACGATGCCGATACCGGTGACCACGACGCGACGCATGGCGACTCCTTGTTCCCGAGAGCGGTATGACCGCCCGTTTTGTCTTTTTTGTTGTGTTCGTCAGACCATCGTCGCGGGGTCGAACAGCCCGACGCGAAGATCCTTGGCCTCATAGATAAGCTTGCCGTCGGCTTCGAGAACCCCGTCGCCGATGCCCATCACCAGTTTCCGCATAATCACCCGCTTGAGGTTGATGCGGTAGACCACCTTCTTGACGTTGGGGGTGACCTGGCCGGTGAACTTCACCTCGCCGACGCCGAGGGCGCGACCCTTGCCGGGGGCGCCCGACCAGCCGAGGAAGAAGCCGACCAGCTGCCACATGGCGTCGAGGCCCAGGCAGCCGGGCATGACCGGGTCGCCGATGAAGTGGCATTTGAAGAACCAGAGGTCCGGATTGATATCCAGCTCTGCGACGATCTCGCCCTTGCCGAAGAGACCGCCCTCGTTGGTGATGAGGTTGATGCGGTCCATCATCAGCATCGGCGGCGCCGGCAGCTGGGCGTTGGCCGGGCCGAACATTTCACCCCGCCCGCAGGCGATGAGCTCATCGTAGGTGAAGGATGACTTGCGGTTCTCGGTCATGAAGTTTCAATCCCGCCTGTCGGTTGGCGGTTCCTTGCAGCCTTGGTTTGGGGGCGGGGCGTAGCACGGCGCCCCACCTGCCTCAACTCTTGCCTCAACCGGCCGGAACCCTGACGCCTTTGCAGTCGGGCGCCGGGCCGCCGCCCCAGACCTCGTCGGCGGGGGCCCACCCCTCCTCGCCGCCGGCTTTCAGCTGGTTCCAGCCGTCCTTGTGCTTGCGCTGGATGGCCACGGCGCCGGAGCGCAGGTAGGCGACGGTCCGGGCCCCGGCCTTGGGTTTTTCCAGCAGCGGAAGGTCGCCGGGCCTGGTGCGCATCACCGAGCTGCCGCCATCGACCATCTGGGCCTTGACCCAGGCCTCGTCGCCGTTGGGAGCGCGGACCTTGCGCCATTCGCGGCTTTCGGCGACCACCATCAGCGGCATGTTCTTGACCCGCCAGACCCAGAGGATGCGGTGATCCTCGCCGGGTCCCTTGCGCGCGTTGACCTCGCCGGATTTGAGCGAGACGAAGCGCGGCACCGGAAATCCCGATCGGGTCTTGCACTTGGTCGCCTCCGCCTCGCCGCAGCCGGTCACGAGGGCGGCGCTCAACAGAATGGCAGGCAGGGCGGCGCGCATGGGTCGGCTCTGAGCGGAATCAGGCTCTAAACGGCTACAACATGGTGAAGGCTTCGTTGACGCGGCGGGTTTGACGGCCTGATCAAAGTTCGCTCATTTCGCGTCGGAACACGCATTTGGGTTTCACTCCGGGCCCGCGCGCTTTATCTGTCGCGGTGACGCCCATCCGGGCGGAGCCAATCCTGCCCCACGATCGCGTCATGCCCGCCAAACGCCTTAAAGTCATCGTCACCCGCAAGCTGCCCGATCCGGTGGAAACCCGGATGCGCGAGCTGTTCGACACCGAACTGAACCTCGATGACAAGCCGATGGGCGGCGAGCAGTTGCTCGACGCGCTGGGCCGGGCTGACGTTCTGGTGCCGACGATCACCGATCGGCTCGACTCGCGCCTGCTGTCGCGGGCCGGCGAGCGGATGAAGCTGATCGCCAACTTCGGGGCCGGGGTCGACAATATCGACGTCGCCACCGCCAACCAGCGCGGCATCATCGTCACCAACACCCCGGGGGTCCTGACCGAGGACACCGCCGACCTGACCATGGGCCTGATCATGGCCGCCAGCCGGCGGGTCGTGGAGGGCGCCAATGTCGTGCAGTCGGGCGACTTCCAGGGCTGGTCGCCGACCTGGATGCTGGGCCGCCGCATCTGGGGCAAGCGCCTGGGCATCATCGGCATGGGCCGCATCGGTCAGGCCCTGGCGCGCCGCGCCAAGGCCTTCGGCCTGTCGATCCACTACCATAACCGCAAGCCCGTCAGCCCGCGCGTCGCCGAGGAACTGGAGGCCACCTACTGGGAAAGCCTCGACCAGATGCTGGCCCGGATGGACGTCATCTCGGTCAACTGCCCGCACACCCCGGCCACCTATCACCTGCTGTCGGCGCGGCGGCTGAAGCTGCTGCAGCCGCACGCCATCGTGGTCAACACGGCCCGGGGCGAGGTCATCGACGAGGGCGCCCTGGCCAACATGCTGGCCCGCGGCGACATCGCCGGGGCCGGCCTGGACGTCTATGAGCACGAGCCGGCGATCAATCCCAAGCTTCTCAAGCTGCCCAACGTCGTGCTTTTGCCGCACATGGGCTCGGCCACGGTCGAGGGGCGGATCGACATGGGCGAGAAGGTCATCGTCAACATCAAGACCTTCATGGACGGCCACCGGCCGCCGGACCGCGTCATTCCGTCTATGCTTTAGGGCCCTCGAGGCTTCAGTAAGCTCCCTTCAACGGCGCCCAACCCGCTCTGACGCGCCTTGACGTGTGACACCCCGGGTCGCAACCTTGTGTCAGCACTGGGGAGCGCGCCCGTTGAGGCCTACACGTCGACAGCTCGCGGCCGCGATGGTCGGGGCAGGGTTTGCCCTGCCGACGGTGAGTCTCGACCGCGCCTTCGCCGCTGAAGCGTCCGTCGCACCCGCACCCGAGGCAACACCTCCGACCCTGGATGAGCTGTTTCGTCCGGCCGGCCTGATCGACGCCGCCCTGTCGCCTGACGGCAGCCGTCTGGCGGCGCTTCGCGTCGTCCGTGACAAGGTCGCCAACCCTCGCCGGAGCCGGGGCGAGGCGGCGATGATCGACCGCCGAACCGGCTACGTCTCCCTCTACAACACCGCGGACCTGACCGCGCCGCCGGCCCTGGTGAAGATCGGCGATTTCGACGTCGAGCAGGTGGAATGGGCCAATGATGACCGGCTGCTGATCTGGATCCGCGCCCTGAAGGACGCCTCCGGCCGCTACTTCGGCCTGTGGTCGGGCAAGGAGTTCGTCATCGTGCCGATGCGCCGGGTCATCTCGGTGGCGGCCGACGGGACCGGCATGGCGGTGCTGTTCGGAAACCAGCCGAGGGCGGTCAAGCGCGACTTCGATCTCGGCATGGTCATCGACCGGCTGCCGGCCGAGAAGAACTTCATCCTGATGCAGAAGTGGGAAACGGCCCATGGCCGCAACGCCCTCTACAAGGTCGACGTCCGGAACGGCGAGGCGACCCTGGTCGAACTGGGCGAGCCGGCCACCGACGGCTGGTACACCCAGGCGGGCGTCCCCGTTCTGCGCGTCGACAGCAACACCCGCGGCACCACCGTCAGCATCTTCGGCCGGGCGCCGGGCGAAGATCGCTGGACCCTGATCCGCAAGAGCCGGCGGGACGAGGCCAGCCGGTCGGTCGAGCTGGACGTGATCGGCGTCACCGAACAGGCCGGGGTGGTGCTGATCGCGCACCGGGCCGAGGACGAGGAGTTCGCCGCCCTCAAGAGTTTCGACGTCCGCACCCAGGCGATGAAGACGCTGAAATCCATCGACGGCGCCGACGCCACCGGGGCGCGGCTGGACGAGGCGGGGCGGCTGCTGGCCGTAGAGTTCAAGCGCGACCGCCGCGACTATTTGTTCGAGTCGCCGGAGCTTGCCACCCACTACCGGGCGCTGAACCGGCACTACGCGGAACAGGCCAACATCACCGTCTACGACGTCAGCCTCGATCACCAGCGGGTGGTCTTCCATGTCAGCGGCCCGCAGCTGCCGGGCCAGTTCGTCTACTACAGCCTGAAGACCCGGCGCCTCGACGTGCTGGGCGACCAGTATGAGCACCTGACGCCTGAGCGGCTGGCGCGGATGGAAACCCTGACCGTCACCACCCGCGACGGGGCGAAGATCACCGCCTATCTGTCGCATCCGCCAGGGGTGTCGAAGGGTCGGCCCATGGTGGTGATGCCCCACGGCGGGCCGGAGGTGCGCGACCATTTCGAATGGGATCGCTGGACCCAGGCCCTGGCCGCCCGCGGCTGGCTGGTGCTGCAGCCGCAGTTCCGGGGCTCGGGCGGCTACGGCAAGCGCTTTGCCGAAGCGGGCCGCAAGCAGTGGGGCGAGCGGATGCAGCAGGACATCGAGGACGCCGTCGCCCATGTGGTGGGTTCCGGCGCCGCCGATCCAAAGAAGCTGGCCATCATGGGCGCCAGCTTTGGCGGCTATGCGGCGATGATGGGGGTGGTGCGCCAGCCGACGCTGTACCGATGCGCCGTGGCTGTCAGCGGGGACTTCGACCTGGTCGACAGCCTCGCCTTCTCGCGCCGCGAAGACGGCGCCGACAGCGACACCTATGCCTACTGGGTGGCGAGTATGGGCGACCCGAAGAAGGACGCCGCCCTGCTGAAGGCCCATTCGCCTCGCCAGCGCGTGAACGAGATCGCCGTGCCGGTGATGATGGTGGCCGGGACCGAGGACACCGTCGTCTCGCCGCAGCAGTCACGCGACATGGCCAGGGCCCTGAAGGCGGCCGGCAAGACCTATGAACATTTCGAGGTGACCGGCGAGGGGCATACCGGCTGGTCTGTCGACAACGAGAAGAAGGTGCTGACCGGGGCCGTGCGCTTCATCGGCAAGGCCTTCGGGTGACTTGAGTGTCTTGGGGGGACAGGCGGCGAGGCCGGCGTCCTGGATTTGGGGGTTCTGAAGTGTTGTCCTTGTCGCGTCGCCGCCTGATGGCGGCTGGTCTGCTTGCGGCCCCGGCCGCTGTTTCGGCGAAAGCCGCCCTGGCTCAGGCCGCAGGCGCGGCGGCGCCCAGTTTCGACGAACTGCTGCAGCCGCCGGTGATGGCCGGCGCCTCGCTGTCGCCGGACGGCTCCCGGGTCGCGCTGCTGCGCCAGCGCTGGACGGGCGACAAGGTGGCCTCCCAGATCCACGTCCTGCCGGCCGACAACCTCAAGACGCCGCCCGTCCAGATCGACCTGGCCGACAACAAGGTCATCGACATCGCCTGGGCGAACGAAAGCCGGCTGATGGTCACCATCCGCTATGACAAGACGGCAGACGGAAAGCCGACCGGCCTGCCCGGTTACGACGGCAGGATCGTTCCCATTCCTGTGCACCGGCTGCTGTTCATCGGCGCCGACGGCTCACGGCCGACCCTGGCCTTCATCGCCGACACCAAGGCCACCGAACTGGTCTTCAATCTGGCTTCGGTGGTTGATCGGCTGGAGCGTGATCCCGACCAGATCATGATGCAGCGCTGGGATCGGGTTCAGGGTCGGCCCGGGCTGTTCAAGGTCAACGTCAACACCGGCCTGTCGACGCCGGTCGAGTTCGGCGAACGGGCCACCGACAGTTTCGTGACCCAGGATGGGATCGCCGTGCTGCGCTACGACAGCAATCAACGCCAGACGGTCTTCACCATGTTTGCCCGGGCCCCCGGCGAGGACAAATGGAAGCTGGTTCGCCGGGTGCGCCGCAACGAGAAGAAGCAGCTGGATTCCCTGAATGTCGTCGGGGTCACGAACGAGCTGGGCGTGCTGCTGGTTTCCTACCGCGGCGAGGGCGATCAGTTCACCACGGTTCGCAAATACGACCTCACCACCCTGAAGATCGGCGAGGTGGCGGCGCAGGTTGAGGGCAGGGAGCTGGAAGACCTGTTCCTCGACCCCACCAACCGCATCGTGGCCGCAGGCTACACCGACGACCGGTACGGCTACAGCTTCCAAGTTCCCGGTCTGGCGCCGCACTTCAAGGGGCTGAACAGCTACTTCGGCAACGACTGCAACCTGGTGCTGGTCGAGTGCGACCGGGCGGTGAATCGCTTCCTGATCCACGTCTCCGGCCCCCGCCAGCCGGGCGGTTACATCCTGTACGACGTCAAGGCCAAGCACCTCGAAGAACTGGGCGACAGTCAGCCCTGGCTGACCGCCGACCGGCTGGCGCCGATGGAGACTTTGAAGATCAAGACCCGGGACGGGGCAGAGATCGGCGCCTATCTGACCCGGCCGCTTGGAGAGGTGAAGAGCCGGCCGATGGTCGTCTTGCCGCACGGTGGGCCAGAGGCCCGTGACAGCCGGGCCTACAGCCAGGAGGTCCAGGCCCTGGCCGCGCGGGGCTGGCTGGTGCTGCAGCCCAACTTCCGGGGCTCCGGCGGCCTCGGCCGTGCCTTCGCCGACGCCGGTCGCAAGCGCTGGGGCGATCGGATGCAGGAGGATGTCGAGGACGCGGTGGCCCATGTCGTCGCGGCGGGCTGGGCCGATCCGAAGAAGATCGCCATCTTCGGCTTTTCCTACGGCGGGTATGCGGCCCTGATGGGGGCGGTGCGCAAGCCACAGCTCTATCGCTGCGCCGTGGCCGGGGCGGCGCCTGCCGATCTGATGAAGTTGATGGAGTTCGAGGCCAAGGAAGGCACGGACTCGCCGGGCTACCTCTATTGGGCCAAGACTATCGGCGACCCGGCCACCGACGCGGCGATGCTGCGGGCCGCGTCGCCCGCCCTGCAGGTCGACGCCATCGACATCCCTGTCCTGATCATCCAGGGCGACGAGGACTACATCGTGCCGGTCGAGCAGGGCCGGCTGATGGCCAAGGCCATGGCAAAGGCCGGCAAGCCGCACGAGTACTGGGAAATCGAGGGAGGCGGCCACGGCGGCTTCGAGGCGGACCTCGAGCGCAAGTACCTGACCCGCGTCATCGACTTCATTGGAAAACATCTCGGATGATCGACCGTCGCGCCCTGCTGACCGCGGGACTGGCGGCGCCTTTCCTGCCCGGACTGTCACAGGCCGCCTCCGGCCCGCCCAGTCTGTACGAGATCCTCAAGGAGCCGGAGATCCTTGATGCGGCGCTGTCGCCGTCGGGGGCCGATATCGCCGTGCTGGGCGAGCGAATCGAGGGGTCCCTGCGCACCACCTTCCTCAGCCTGCTGAACGGCGCCGATCCGGCCGGGCCCCAGCGGCGCCTCGACCTCGGCGACGTCGATATCGAGAAGGTCGCCTTCGCCAAGAACGATCGCCTGCTGGTCTGGGTGAAGAAGGAGGTGAAGATCACCGTCAGCGGGCCGGCCGGACGCGGCGACGGCACGGTGTTCGTGCGGCGGGTGGTCTCGATCGGGCTGGATGGCAAGAGCACGGTCCCGCTGCTGAGCGACGACAAGCGGGCCTTCAAGGGCAACCCCTACCTGGGCGAAGTGGTCGACTTCATGCCGGCCGATCCCCGGCGGGTGCTGATGAAGGTTCCCGATTTCAACCGGGGGGCCTGGGCCCTCTACAATGTCGACGTCTATTCTGGAGCGTCGGAGCGGCTTGAGCTTGGCGGCGACGCCACCTTCGACTGGTTGAGCCAGGATGGCGTTCCGGTTCTGCGCTACGACAGCAATGCGCGCGGCACGGTGGTTTCGATCTTTGGCCGGGCTCCGGGCGAGACGGCCTGGACACTGCTGCGCAACGTGCGTCGTGACGAGCAGGGGCGGCTGGACGGCTTCCAGCCCGTGGCCGTGGGGACGGCCCCCGGGGTGATCCTGGTGGCGGCGAGGCTGGACGGCGAAGCGACGACGACGGTTCGGCCCTTCGACCTGAAGACCCGCCAGTTCGGAGCCGAGACGGTGCGCCGGATGCAGCACGACATCGAAACGGCGGTGACCGACCAGGGCGGGCGGATGATCGCCGCCGGCTATGTCGACGACCGGCTGGGATACGAGTTCGTTGAGCCGGGCCTGAAGACCCATCACCGGGCCGTTGACGGCTTCCTTGAGAAACAGTGCAACGTCGCGCTTCGCACCATCGACGTCGGCCGCAACCGCATGCTGTTCCGCGCCGATGGGCCGCGCGAGCCGGGGGCCTGGTTCTTCTACGACAAGGCGGCCCAGAAGTTGGAGCCGCTGGGGGCCGAGCGGCCCTGGCTGACCGCTGAACGCCTGGCGCCGATGGAGGTGTTGAAGGTCACGGCCCGCGACGGCCAGGCCCTGACCGCCTATCTCACCACGCCCCTGGCGACCGGACCCCGCCCGCTTGTGGTGATGCCGCACGGCGGGCCCGAGGCCAGGGACCACTATGCGTGGGATGACTGGGCCCAGGCCCTTGCGGCCAGAGGCTGGATGGTGCTGCAGCCCAACTTCCGGGGCTCTCAGGGCTACGGCCGCGCCTTCCTGGAGGCCGGCCGCCGGCGCTGGGGCGACCTGATGCAGCAGGATGTCGAGGACTGCCTGGCCGCCGTTCTGGCCACCGGCCGGGTCGACAAGGGCCGGGTGGCGATCATGGGCGCCTCCTATGGCGGGTATGCCGCCCTGATGGGAGCGGTGCGCACCCCGGCCGCCTATCGCGGCGTCGTCTCCATCGCCGGCGACGCCGATCTGCCGGCCAGCCTGGCCTGGACCCGCGAACAGGAGGGCGAAAGCTCGCTCGCCTATGCCTACTGGAAACTGTCGATGGGCGACCCGGCCAGCGACGGCGCCATGCTGGTCGCCGCCTCGCCGGCCCGCCGGGCGGCGGAGATCACGGCGCCTGTGCTGCTGATCCACGGCGACAAGGACGACATCGTCGACCCCCGGCAGTCGAAGATCATGCGCGATGCCCTGAAGGCGGCGAAACGATCCGTCGACTATCTGGAGGTCAAGGACATGGGCCACGGGGGCTGGACGCCGCAGCAGTCGATGACGGTTTTGAGCAAGGCGATTGGATTTCTCGAGGGGGTTTTGAAATGAAGATGATTGCGGGTCTGCTGGCCGTTGGTCTGGCCGTCCTGGCCACGCCACTGGCCGCCCAGGCCCCCACCGCGCCCGCGACCGGCCCGCTGGCGGCCGAGGAGTTGTTCGCGCCTCGCCGGTTGTCGGCCGAGATTTCGCCCTCCGGCCGCTACCTGGCGCTGGTCCAGCGGGTTGGTGACAAGGACCGGTTGGTGGTCATCGACCTGGAAGCGCGGGCCCGCACCGAGGTTCACAACCCGGCCAACCTCGACTTCACGACCATCCACGACCTTTACTGGAAGGGCGACGACCGCCTGATCATCCGGCAATCAGGATTCCAGCTGAAGCGCGACAGCGCCGGCAAGCCGCTGATCGGCCAGAAAGACGGCAAGCGCACAGGGGACGTCGCCTTCTACCAAAACAACTTCACTCTTCTCATCGACCGGGCCGGCGGGACGCCCAGACGTATACCGTTGAAGTCGCCGATCCGTCCGCTGGAGGGCTATGGCGTTTCCACCGCCGGGTTCGGCACGCACCAGATGTTTGATCCGCTTGTCGATGATGCGGACCATGTGCTGATGGTCGAGGGCCGCGCGATGGGGGGCGGGACCTACAGCCCCTTTCCGAGACCGCTGCACTTGCAGAAGGTCAATATCAACACCGGCGAGGCGACGATCGTCGAAACCGGCGACGATCGCACCCGCGGCTGGGTCGTCGATCGCAAGGGCAGAGCCATCCTGCGTTACGACATCTACGGCCGCCGTGGCGGCCTTCGGGTAATGGGCCGGACGGAGGGCGAGACCGCCTGGCGTGAGCTGTTTTCGATCCGCGAGCGCGACCTGCCGATCGTCCAGGAGTTGGAAATCCTCGGGGCCACCGACAAGCCCGGCACCCTGTTCGTTTCGGCTCCGGCCAAGGACCGCAGTCAGGGCGACACCCGCGAGCTGCGGCTCTACGACTTCGTCACCAAGACCATGGGCGAGCGCTTGTTCGCCCATCCCAAGTACGACGTCGACAACATCATCCAGTACGAGGACGGGGGGCTGGCGGCGGTCTGCTACTGGGCCGAAACCTATCGTTGCGACTACCTCGACAAGGCCCGCAAGGCCGAGGCCGAGGCGGTCGACAGGTTCTTCGACGGTGAGCGCAACATCATGCCGGTGTCGCGTACGCGCGATGGCTCGGTGCAGGTCCTCGCGGTCAACGGGCCGGACGAGCCCGGCTCGCTCTATCTGTTCGCTCGCAAGGCCGGAAAGGTCGAACTGCTAGGCACCCAGTGGCCCAAGCTGGCGCCGGACCGGCTGGGGGTGATGAGCCCCTGGTCATGGAAAACGCGGGATGGCGCCGACCTCGGCGGCTATCTGACCACGCCCCCGCCGGCCAAGCGCCCTACCGGGCCGCTGCCGCTGATCGTCATGCCGCATGGCGGACCGGAGGTGCGCGATTACTTCACCTTTGATCGCTGGGCTCAGGCCTTTGCGACCCGGGGCTATCTGGTCTTCCAACCCAACTTCCGGGGATCGGGCGGCTTCGGCGCCGGCTTCGCCGAGAAGGGCTATGGTCAATGGGGCGGGCGGATGCAGGAGGATGTGCTCGATGGGGTCGCCGCCCTGATCAGCCAGGGCAAGGTCGACCCGACGCGGATTTGCATCGTCGGGGCCAGCTATGGCGGCTACGTCGCCCTGCAGGGTGGGGCCCGTAATCCCGAGCTGTTCAAATGCGTCGTTTCCCGTGCGGGCCTGTCTGACCTGGTCCGCAGCCAGAAATGGGAGCGGGAGACCTTCGACGCGGACTCGCTTCGTTATAAGTACTGGCTCAAGTCAGTCGGCGATCCGGAGACCGACGAAGTCCGACTGAAGGCGGCCTCGCCGGTGACCTACGCCACCGGCTACGGTCCGCCGGTCCTACTGCTTCATGGCGACCAGGACTGGACCGTGCCGATCGAGCAGTCGGAAATCATGGACAAGGCTCTCAAGAAGGCCGGCCGGACGGTGACTTTCAGCCGCTATGAAGGCGCGGGTCACGGCGGTTGGTCGCGCGAGGACGAGATCAAGTCCCTCAAGGAAATGCTCGAGTTCGTCGACAAATACATCGGCCCAAAGAAGTAGGCGTCAGGGCTTGGGGGCCCTGACCTTCGCCCTGTGCCAGGCGTCGAGGTCGGCCGCCGACTTGTCGGCGACCTGTTCCATGGGGACGTGGCCGACCTTCTCGTAGATGATCAGCTGCGAGCCCGGGATGGCGGCGGCGAACTTGCGGCCGGCTTCGGGGCTGATCAGCTTGTCGGTGTCGCCGTGCAGGACCAGGGTCGGGGCCTTGATGGTCGCCAGTTTGGCCGGATCGGCGGGGCGGCGGCCATTGGGGTCGCTCATCATGCCCAGGATGATGTCCTTGTGGCCGGGCGCGCGGGCTAGCTCGACGTAGCGGGCGACCATGGCGTCGGTGGCCAGTTCCGGCTGCGGCTCGAAGGCCGAGCGAAGGCCCTGGGCGGTGACCTGGCTGGTGTCGAGGTCCTTGAGCAGGAAGCGACCGACCGGATTGCGCAGGATCTTGAAGGCGATGGGCGAGCCCTTCTGGCTCGGCTCCGGGAAGCCCGCGGCGTCGACCAGCACCAGACCGTCGAGCCGGTCGGGGTGTTTCAGCGCATACTGCCAGGCGACGCCGCCGCCCATGGAATTGCCGGCCAGGGTGAAGCGACCAAGCTTGAGGTGGTTGGCCACGCCCTCGACGGTGTCGTCGAAGGCGGTTTCGGTCAGGCGATAGCCCTCCGGGGCGCGGGTCAGGCCGAACCCCGGCAGGTCGAGGCTGACGATGCGGTAGTCCTTGCCCAGGCGCTGGACCCAGGGCTCCCAGGTATCGAGATTGGCCGCGAAACCGTGGACCAGCACCAGCACCGGGCCGTTTGGATTGCCCTGGTCGCGGTAGTGGGTGCGGATGCCGCCCGGCAGCTCCACCCACTCGCTCTCGGCGTTGGCGTACTTGGCCTCCAGCGTCGCCCAGGGGATTTCACCACGGCGCAAGGAAAGCCAGCCGACGACGGCGACCACGAGAACGAGGGCGACAAGGCCCAGCAGAATCTTGCCCAGCAGCTTCATGACGCCCTCCCCGAGCGTGTTTTGAAGTGAGGGTATGTCGAGGATGGCCGTTGGGCTAGTGCGTCCTTCGACACGCGGCCTGAGGCCGCTACTCAGGATGACGAACCTGGATGGCCGGCACGGACATTCGTCATCCTGAGTAGCCTCACCCAGTGAGGCGTGTCGAAGGACGCAGGGACGATCAAGCGATCGTGCAGGCGTCCTCGAAGCTCAGCCGCGGGCTGCGCGGGAAGAGGTCCTTGTCGGTGCCATGGCCGATGCAGCAGATGAAGTTGGATTTCACCGAGGTCCCGGCGAAGAACAGCTCGTCGACCTTGTCGTTGGCGAAACCGCTCATCGGGCCGCAGTCGAGGCCCAGCGACCGGGCGGCGAGCATGAGATAGGCGCCCTGCAGCGTCCCGTTCCTGAAGGCCGTGCGCTCGGCCAGGTCCGAGCCCTTGGGAAACCAGTCCTTGGCCCCGGGGTTGTGGGGGAACAGCTCGGGGATGCGGTCCATGAACTCGAGGTCGTGGCCGATGATCACCGTGCAGGGCGCCTGCCGAATCTTTGCGCCGTTGGTGGCCGAGGCGACCGAGGCCAGTTTTTCGCGGCCCTCATCGCTGGTCACGAAGACGAACCGGGCCGGCGAGCAGTTGGCGCTGGTCGGGCCCATGCGGGCCAGGTCGTAGACCGCCCGGATCAGGGTGTCGGCCAGCGGCGTGGTTTCCCAGCCATTGCGGGTCCGTGCCTCCCGGAAGATCTGGTCGAGGCAGGCGTCGGGCAGCGGCGAGGACATGCGGGGCTCCATCAGTAACGGTCGATGTGGCTATAGCGCCAGCGAAACGCCTTACCTAGAGGGTCTGCTCCACCCGCATCACTTCGGGCACATAGTGGCGCAGCATGTTCTCCACGCCGGCCTTCAGCGTGGCGGCCGAGGACGGGCAGCCCGAACAGGCGCCGCGCATGTGCAGATAGACGGTGCCGCTCTCCACATCGAAGCGGCCAAAAACGATATCGCCACCATCCTGGGCCACGGCCGGGCGAACCCGGGTGTCGAGCAGATCCTTGATCTCGGCGACGATCTGCAGGGTGTCCTCGTCGTAGACGGTGTCGTCCGTCGCCTCGTCGTCGGCGCCGCTGGTCAGGACCGGCTTGCCGGAGGTGTAGTGGTCCATGATGGCCGCCAGGATCGGCGCCTTCAGGTGGGCCCACTCGATATCGGGGTTACGGGTCACGGTCAGGAAGTCGGGGCCCAGGAACACCCGGGTCACATCGCCCAGGGCGAACAGGGAGGTGGCCAGGGGCGAGACGATGGCCTCCTCCGGAGAGGCGATCTCGCGGCTGCCGGCGCCAAGGACCTCGCGGCCGGGCAGGAACTTGATGACGTCCGGATTGGGCGTCGCTTCGGTCTGGATGAACATGGCTGGAAGATGGGACCGGCGCGCGCCCGGAGCAAGCCTGCGCGCCGCAAATCGAAAGTCTTGATGCCCCGAACAGAGGTTTTCTCTGAAACGAGAATTTCCGGTTTCGGGTAAGGAGGACTTTAAGAACTCTGGGTTTCAATACGCCTGTCATTCGACTTAGCAGCTCAGAAGGGGCGTCCTGAACATGAAAAAGATCATCATCACGACTATCGCCGCCGTCGGCATGTTGGCCAGCGCCAGCGCCAGCACGGCCGCCAGCAACCTGCAGGGGGAAATGACCCGCTGCCTGAACAAGCACGCCAACGTCAAGCAGGCGGCCAAGGTCACCCTGGAATGCACCGCCGCCGGCGGCAAGCTGTCGGGCTGCAAGGTGGTCGACAGCGAAGCGCCGTCGAAGGGCTTTGAAGCCGCCGCCATCTGTGTCGCCAGCGCGCTGCCCATGGGCGACAAGTCCGGCGTCATCCGCGTCCCGCTGCGCTTCACCGGCGGCTGATCTTCCAACGTCGGGCGGGCGCTTCGGGATGAAGCGACCGCCCGATTGGCCCCATTCCGGGGCGCTTTAACCCGAGGCTTACCAAGTTCGTGGAATCTGGTGACAAACTTGGGTCTGGGGATTTCAATATCATGCGCCTGCCGCGGCTTGCCGATGCTCCTCTCGCTTTCAAGATCGGGCTGGCGCCCTTGCTCGCCACCATGGCCCTGGCCCTGGTGGCCGGCGGCTCCTGGTGGATGAACGTCAATCAACGCAACGTTTTGACGCATGTCGTTAAGGTTGATGCTCCCGCCACCCTGGAGTTGGCGACCATCTCCAAGCGCATTCGCTCCGCACACGGCGAGCTCTACCTTCTGCTCACGCGTCAGTCGGCAGGCATCGAGACCGACAGCGTCTCGGGCCGGGCCGAGGCTCTGACCGCCGAGATCGTCGAGATCAAGAAGGCGGTGGACAACGCCAACGTCAAGACCGTGCCGGGCTCGACGGAGCGGGCCTCTCTGGACGGGCTCAAGAAGGATCTCAAAGACTATGAGGACGCGGTCGGCGTCGTCATGTCGATGCTCCAGGTCGACGTCGCGACCGCCGCACAGTTCACCGTTCCGTTCGAGGAAGCCTACGTCAAGATGACCGGCACCCTCGACAAGGCCGCCGCGGACGTCAGCGCCGCGTCCGCCACCCGCGCCGACGCCAGCGTGAAGCAGGCCGAACTGCTCGGGGCCGTGTCCATAGCTCTGGTCGGCCTGGCCCTGGCGGTCGTTACCGGTCTCGCCTTCTTCCTGGTCATGGCCATCCGCAAGGACGTCACCCGGATCGCTCAGGCCACCGAGACCCTGGCCGGCGGTGACAACAGTATCGATCTGGATCGCCTGCGACGCGGTGACGAGCTGGGCGCCCTCGTCCGTTCGCTGGTGGTCTTCCGCGACAACCAGCTGCGCCTGGCGGAGATGGCCGCTCGCCACGATGCCCAGGTCGCCGAGCAGGAACAGACCCGCGCCGGCGAGGAAGCCCGCCGGGCCAGCTCCAGCCGCGAGCAGAACCAGGTCGTCGAGGGCCTGGCCGAAGGTCTCAGCCGTCTTTCGAAGGGCGACCTGACCTTCCAGCTGAACAGCCCGTTCGCTCCGGCCTACGAAAGCCTGCGCCGCGACTTCAACAACACCGTGGTCGAGCTGTCGGGCGTGATCCGCACCATCGCCGAACGCGCCGTGACCATCGAGCATGTCTCCGGCGACACCAGCGCCTCGGCCGACGACCTGTCGCGCCGCACCGAGCAGCAAGCCGCCAGCCTCGAAGAGACGGCCGCCGCCCTGGAAGAAATCACCGCCGCCGCCGCCCGCGCCGCCGAAGGGGCCGGCAAGGCCGACAAGGTGGTCACCGAGACCGGCGCCGACGCCCGCGATTCGGGCGAGATCGTTCGCCGCGCCGTCACCGCCATGGCCGGCATCGAGGAAAGCTCGCGCCATGTCACCCAGATCATCGGGGTGATCGACGAAATCGCCTTCCAGACCAACCTTCTGGCGCTCAACGCCGGGGTCGAGGCGGCCCGGGCCGGCGACGCCGGTCGCGGCTTCGCGGTCGTCGCCTCCGAGGTCCGGGCCCTGGCCCAGCGCTCGGCCGAGGCGGCCAAGGAGATCAAGAGCCTGATCGCTGCCTCCAGCCAGCAGATCGGCGCCGGCGTCGATCTCGTCGGCCAGGCCGGCGCTGCCCTGGACCGGATCGTCGCCCGGGTTAGCGACGTCACCGCCCTGATGACCGAGATAACCGGATCTGTGCGCGAACAGTCGACCGGCCTGCGCGAGGTCACCGCCACCGCTCACCGCATGGACCAGATGACCCAGCAGAACGCCGCCATGGTGGCTCAGTCCACCTCGGCGTCGCACCTGATGCGCCAGGAGGCTGAGCAGCTCGGCAGCATGATCCGCCGGTTCAAGGTCAGCGGCTCCCCCGCCGCCGACGGCGAGTCGGCCCGGCAGTACGCGCGCGCCAGCTGACCAAACATTGGCTTCGCAGCCTTTTGGCCCCGCCGTCCCCGGACGGCGGGGCCTTTTGCTTTGGGGCTGGCCGCTTCACAAACCGGCGTTTCCGTGGCCCTATGTGAACAATGACAAGATAAGGGAGGCGGCGATGGCCGATGGCGGTTTCGAGCACCTTGATGCTGCGCGCGCGCAGGTCTGGGCCACGCCCCTCGATCAGCTCAATCCGGGTGATCCGGGCCGCTTCCGGGACAACAGCTTCTGGCCGGTGTTCGAGCGCCTGCGCAAGGAAGACCCCGTCCACTTCACGCCTGACAGTGAATGGGGCGCCTACTGGTCGATCACCAGGTTCGACGACATCGTCGCGGTCGACACCAACCACCAGGCCTTCTCGAGCGACGCCTTCCGGGGCGGCATCACCATCCGCGATCCCAAGCCCGACTTCGTGCTCCCGAACTTCATCGCCATGGACCCGCCCAAGCATGACGTTCAACGCAAGACGGTCAGCCCGGTGGTCAGTCCCGCCAACCTGATGCTGCTGGAGCCGGTGATCCGCGAACGGGCCGGAAAACTTCTCGACAGCCTGCCGATCGGCGAGGAATTCGACTGGGTGGACCGGATCAGCATCGAGCTGACCACCCAGATGCTGGCCACGCTGTTTGATTTTCCATGGGAGGATCGGCGCAAGTTGACCCGCTGGTCGGATGTCGCCACCGCCCTGCCGGGCAACGGTATCGTCGAGAGCGAAGAAGCGCGGCGAGCCGAGCTGCGCGAATGCCTGGCGTACTTCACCCGTCTGTGGAACGAGCGGGTCAACGCAGCCCCGCGCAACGACCTGATCTCGATGCTGGCCCATGGCGAG
>JANPKF010000248.1:0-10258 GCA_031425895.1 Caulobacteraceae bacterium
GCCGGAAGCGCCCTGGCGGCGACCTCAAGCCGTTCAGCGGCGGCGCGGGCGACGACCCGGCTGTTCTCGCCGGCCAGCATGAACACCGTCCCCAGGACGACCTCGCGGCCGTTCTCGGTGGCGGCGCCGGTCCGGAGCTCCTCCCCCATGCCGACATCGGCGACGTCGGCGATGCGGATCGGCACGCCGCCCCGGTTGGTGACGATAATGCCCTCCAGGTCATCAATGCCCTGGGCCTGGCCCGGCACGCGGATCAGGTACTGCTCGCCGTAGCGCTCGACGTAGCCGCCGCCGACATTGGCGTTGTTGCGCTTCAGG
Organism: Caulobacteraceae bacterium; assembly: GCA_031425895.1. GTDB lineage: Bacteria > Pseudomonadota > Alphaproteobacteria > Caulobacterales > Caulobacteraceae > Caulobacter. Next base: position 319 of record JANPKF010000248.1, read on the forward strand.
GCCTCGACGACCTCCGCCATGGTCAGTCCGTAGGCGGACAGGCGGTCGGGCAGCGGCGTTACGTGGTACTGCCGCTCGAAGCCGCCGATGGTGTTGACCTCGGTGACGCCGGGCGTGTTGCGCAGTTGCGGCCGGATCACCCAGTCCTGCAGGGTCCGCAGGTCTTCGGGCGTCCAGGCGGACCCGTCAGCCTTTCGGGCACCGGGCTTCGCCTCCAGCGTGTACATGAAGATTTCGCCCAGGCCCGTGGCGATGGGACCCATCTCCGGGCTCAGGCCTTCGGGTAGCTGGGAGCGCGCGCCCTGGAGGCGTTCATTGACCAGCTGGCGCGCGAAGTAGATGTCGGTCCCGTCCGCGAACACGGCCGTCACCTGGCTGAGCCCGTAACGGGAGACCGAGCGGGTGTACTGCAGGCCGGGCAGGCCGGCGATGGCCGTCTCGACCGGGAAGGTGACGCGCTGTTCCGATTCCAGCGGCGAGAAGCCGGCGGCTTCGGTGTTGATCTGGACCTGGACGTTGGTGATGTCGGGCGTGGCGTCGATGGTCAGGCGCTGGAAGCTCCAGACGCCGATGACCGCCGTCAGCACGACGAGGGCCAGCACGACCCAGCGGAAGCGGATCGACAGGCCGACGATGCGCTCAAGGACGCCCCTGGGGGCGGGAAGAGCCGGGGTGTCAGTGGTCATGGCTGGCCCCCAGCTTGTCGATGTCGGCCCGGATCAGGAAAGCGCCGTCGGTGACGTACCCGGTCCCCGGCTCCAGCCCGCCCAATACCTCGGTCCATTCGGGCGTCTTGCGGCCCAGTTCGAGCATGCGCACCTCGTAGGTGTCGCCGACACGGGCATAGACCACGGTGAAATCACGGAAGGGCTGCAGGCCGCTGGTGCGGACCGCGAGCGGGATGTCCTGGCGAGAGACGGTGATCGATCCCTCGACCGCCATGCCGGGGCGGAACTGCGAGGCCATGGCGGCGGGGATTTCGACGTGGGCCATCAGGGTCTGGCTGGCCAGATCGGCCGTCGGCAACACCGCCTCGACCCTGGCGGCGACCTTCACCTGACCGCTTAGCGTCCGCAGCTCAACCGGCTGGCCGGCGCGGATGCGCTCGGCGTCGCGCGGATAGACGAAGAACTCGGCGTGCAGCTTGCTGGCGTCGGCGATGACGAACAGCGGCTGCTCGCCGGCCACCCCACCGATGTTGGCGTTCTTCTCGACAATGATCCCGCTGATCGGGGCGGTGATGTTGTAGGCCTGCAGGCTGTGGCTGGACTCGACGCGCGCCAGCACCTGGCCCCTGCGGACCGGTTGACCCAGTTCCGCCAGCATCGACAGAATACGGCCCGGATAGACGGCGCGGACCTCGGCCTTGCCCTCGGGCGTGACTTCGACGCGGCCCGATAGTTCGATCAGTTCGGCAATGCTGGCGGGCCCGGCGATGCCGGTCTTCACCCCACCCTGACGCGCGGCCTCGGCCGTGATCACCGTGCGGCCTTCATAGGAGGCGTAGCGCCATTGGTGGGCCCCGCCCTGATGGGTCGCCTGTACCAGAACGTCGAAGGAGTGAGGCTCTGTGACCACCCCGGATCCGCGTAGGTAGTCGCCGACAGCGGTGAAGGTGAAGCGGTCGACCTGGCCGCCCAGCCGGGTCAAGGCGATGCTCGCCTGGACCTCTCCCGGCGGGATCGGCTTGTCATTCTGATAGGCGTAGAGGTGGAACTCCGGGTCGACGCCATCCTCGAAGATGGTCACCTCGATGGCGAACGGCCCGTCCCGCAGCATGCGCCCCCGGTGCGGACCGCGTTCGAACGCCTCGGCGGCGGCCTTGTGCTCGCCTTCGCCCGTCGTGGACCTGGCAGGTTTGAAAAGCAGGACGACGCCGACCGCGACAACCGAGAGAAGGGCCAGGGCAATGGCGATGGCGGCCGGACCGCCCGGAAGAGCGCGGCGCATTAGCGGGTCTCCAGAGTGCTGATGAGGGGCGCGTGGGTCGCCATCAGGCGATCAAGGCGCACGGTGTCGAGATGGAAGGATTTGAACAGCTCGATGCGCCGGGCTTCGGCGTCGAGGATGGCGCGTTCGGCCTCGGCGATGTCGAGATAGGTGAAGGCCCCGCCGCCCCGGTTGAAGCCGTCGCGAGCCAGTTCGGCGGCGCGGCGGGCGCCGGGCAGAACATCGCTGTCGATGCGGCCGATCTCGCGCATGGAGCCGGCCCGTCGCGCGATCAGGCGGCTGATCTCCCGCTCACGCTCGTAGCGCCAGGCGTCGATGTCCTTCTCGGCCGCCAGCCGTTCGGCCTGGGCGCGGTCGATGGCGCCCTGGTTGGTGTCATGGCGCTGTAGCGGGATGGAGCCGCCGACGATGAGCGCGACGCCGTTGCCGTCGGCCAGATAGCGCACCCCGCCGCGTAGACGAGGATCGGCCGTCGCGCGGCTCTTCTCGATACCGATGCGGGCCTCCGCGAAGTCGCGCTCCGCCGCCAGCAGCCGAAGGTCGGGAATGCTGTCGTCGAGGGGCCGGGCCGGATGAATGGCCGGCTTGAAATAGCCGGCAGGGTCGAGCGTGATGTCGTCACTTCCGCGCCAGAAGGCGACCAGCCGCTCGCGGGCCTGACGGGTGTTCTCGCGCGCCCGGTCCAGGTCGATGCGGGCCTGGGCGACGGCCGTTCGAGCGCGCTCCCCGGCGAACAGCGGGTCCCTCGCCGCCGCCACCCGGCGAGCAGTATCCCGCTCCAGGCTTACGGCGACGGCCAGACGTCGCTCGGCAAGGGCGATCATGGCGTCGGCCGAGTGAGCCTCGACCCACGCGACCTGCACCTGCTCTATCAGGTCGAGGCGGCGAACCAGAATCCGGGCGCGGGCCAGGTTGACCTCGGCCTGGGCGACGCTGACGCGCGCCTCGCGCTTACCGCCTCGCTCCAGGGTCTGCTCGTAGTAGATCGTCGCCTCGGTGCGATCCACGAGGCCGATCCCTCCGATGCCGCCGAAGTTCTCGATATCGACCCCGACAGTCGGGTTGGGCAGGACGGCGGCCTGGCGGGCGCCCGCCTCGGCGGCGTCGACGCGGGCCAGACCGGCGTCGAGCGCAGGGTCGAAGCGACCGGCTCGAAGCAAGACGTCGGTCAGCGAAAGGGGTGACGAGGCCGGCGGTTGTTCAGCGCCGACGGCAACGCCAGCGATAGCGCTCGCCGCCAGCAGGGCAAGCAGGTGCGCGGACAGGCGCGCACGATGACGGGGTGGCATGGGACGTCTCACGATGGAGGCAAGGGATTTCCCGCGCGAGGTGACGCGAGGCGATCAGATGCGGCTCGTGAGGGGTCTGGGGGGCCGTTCGAGGCTGTCCGGGGCCCAGTCGCGTGGGGTGGCATCGCCGGTCGCGGCCAGCTGAACTGTGCTCGCCGTGGCGCTGTAGGCCACCTCGGACCAGGTGATGACGAAGGAACCCACACCGTCGGCGTGGTGATGGTGGGCGCCGCCTACCGGGCCATGGCCGTCGGGGTCGTCATCGCTCTCGTCCGGATGGTGGTCCGAATGCTCGATCTCGGCCACCAGCAAGGGTGCGTCCACGACGCCGTGGCTGTGAGCGGGCTCTCTGTCGTGGGCGATGCGGCTGGTGATGGTGACGGACTGAAGCACGACAACCATGAGGGTCAGGGCGAGGCAAAGCGTCGCCACGCCGAGGTTGAAGTTGAGCTTGGAGGTCCGAGGCACGGTAATCTGCCTAGCGGCTGCATTGTTTCCCCGCAAGGGCGCAGGACCGGAGGCAGCCTTCGCTCACCCCCGGCTTTCCCCTCCGGCGCGAAGTTTGAACCCCCTCATTGACCGCCGTTGAGCCCGAAATACGGTGACAATGCACTTATTGGCGCCTTCCGGTCGCGCCTCGGCCCGACTGATCCTGCAGAACTGAGTGCACGGTCACCGAAATCACAACTCTTCGATGTCTTCGAGTTATTCGGGCGCTCCACTACCTAACCCTTGGCTTTTCCTTACGGACTCCGATGTACTTTACGCCGTAACGCGCAGCGAACTCCCGACGGAGCCTGGGCGTGAGTTTGTCGCGAGGCGTCGCCGTGACAAGGGCGCCGGAGACACATCCATATCGCTCGCCGACATAGGTTGGATGACCGTCAGGTCCCACCTCCGCGCAGCCGGGCGCGCAGGCGGCGTCGGCGGCAGCCCAATCGTCGGCGGCAAGCACCGCGCTGGACGCCAGGAGTCCGACGCCGAGTAGGGCCGATAGAATGATCCTCTTCATGCGGAATACCTCCGTGAAGTTGGTGGGGACGCCGCGGTTCCAGCGGCGCCCCGGCAGGTTTATCTGGGAGTGGCCGCCTTGCTGGCCGGGGCAAGCGTCTTCCTCACGCCCTTCGACGAGGTGAGTTTCTGCCGCTGCGCCAGAGTCGTGATGGGCCCGGCCTGGGCGATGATCATTCCGCAGGTACAGTGCTGAACGCCACCAGTCTTCTTTGGATTGCCGTTTTCGTCAGCGACCGCGCAGCAGTCAGCACCGGCCCCCTTGCAGGCCTTGTCCGCGGCATCCCAAACAGCATCCGCCAGCACCGCTCCGCCGCTTCCGAGAAGAAGGAGGGCGGCAGCGGAACCTGCGATCCAGAACTTGGCGCGACTGATCGACATAACTTTCTCCAATTCAATGTTGGTTGAATGTTGTCTCTGCGCCTGCCGGCGCATCATGCTTCGCATTGGGCCTTTCGCGGCGACCGGGACCTGTAGTCTGCGGAATGGTCCGTTGACGCCCATCGTCGATTTTGACCTCTCCGCAGGTGTCGGCCATCCCGTGATCATGGGGTTGTGCCGTCGGGCGGGCCGTGGCGTCATTGCGCGCTGCGCCAGAGCGTGCGGAAACATCAGACTGATCGCGTGAGCGGCAGGAGCCAGGGTCTGGATGGTGGAATTCCCCTCCTGCACGAACTTCGAACCCCCTCATTGACCGCCGTTCGGCGCGGCCTCATCCTCCCTGAAACAGCCTATTCTCGGGGAGTGCGGCCATGGCGCCGAGCGACGACAACACCGGCGGCAACGGCGCTGAGCCGCCGGTCGCGAGCCCCCGGAAATCGCCTCTTGGGGGGATGAATTTCAGCATGCCCAAAGGCCTGAGCCCCACCGTCGCCGTGGTGGCGGCAGCGATGCTGGCTCTGGCGTTCGGCGGGGGCTATGTGGCCGCCACGACCGGGGTGTTCACCGGTGGCAAGAGCGGGCCCGAGGGCTCCGTGGCGACGGTGGAGAAGAACGGGCGGTCGCCGGGGGCGATGGCCTGGAACCTGTTCGGGAAGCCCCGCGGAGCCAATGCGCCAAGGCGGGGGATTCCCAAGCCCGACGGGTTTGCGGTTTGGCGGACGCGGCTGGATACCAGCGCGAGCGAGCCCAAGGCCTGTGTGGAGATGTCGCGCGAGCTGGACGCGGCCAAAAGCTATTCCGACTATGTGCTGGTCAGCCCGGATCTGGGCGGGACGCCGGCGGTCAGTGTTAATCCGAAGAACAAGACCGAGCTGTGCATCGCCGGCATGGGTTTCGATGACCGGCGGGTGACGCTGCTGAAAGGGTTGCCCGGCAAGGGCAATGACAAGCTGGCCGCCAACGCCGACGTCGACTTCACCTTTGGCGAGAAGCCGCCCTATGTCGGCTTCGCCGGCAACGGGGTGATCCTGCCGCGCGAGGACAGCGACGGGGTGGGGATCGAGACGGTCAATGTGTCTCGGCTGGCCATCGAGGTGTGGCGGGTATCGGACCGCAACCTGGTGCGGAAATCGATCAGCGCGCCCGATCCGACCGGCGAGGGCGACTGGGCCGGGGATTATGGCGACGACAGCCCCGATGACGAGGGCCGCAGGGTCTGGAAGGGCGATGTGGCGGTGCGCGGCGGCCAGGGCGAGCGGGTGACCACCGTCTTCCCGCTGGGCGCGGTGCTGAAGGAGATGAAGGCCGGCGGTTATGTGATCAAGGCGCGCGACGCCTCGGCCGGGGTCAAGCAGGACGGCGAGGGCGAGGGGACCAACCCGGCCCAGGCGCGGCGCTGGATCATGTTCACCGACATGGCTCTGGCCGGATATGACGGCAGTGAGAGCCTGGACGTGGTGGTGCGGTCGCTGAAGAGCGCCAAGACCATGGCCGGGGTTCGGGTGGCGCTGGTGGCGCGCAACGGCGAGGACCTGGCCGAGGCGAAATCGGACGGCAGCGGGCGGGTGCGGTTCCTGCGGCCGCTACTGAAGGGCGAGAATGCGCTCAAGCCGAAGATGGTCATGGCCTATGGGCCGCAGGGGGACCTGGCGGTGCTGGACCTGGACCGCTCGCCGGTCGATCTGTCGAAACAGGGCGTGGGCGGCCGCAGCGGGCCGGCGCCGGATGAAGACGAGACCGGCGGGCGGATCGCCGGCGCCGATGTCGACGGCTTCCTCTATGGCGACCGGGGCATCTATCGCCCGGGGGAGACGGTGCACCTGACCGCCATGATCCGCGATCTGCAGTCGCGGGCGGTGAAGGACCGCAAGGGCGTGATCACGGTGAAGCGGCCGAGCGGGGTCGAGTTCAAGAAGCTGGCCTTTGACGGGGCGCCCAAGGGGGCGGTGACCTATGACGTGGCCCTGCCAAAAAGCGCGCCGCGCGGGCGGTGGACGGCGACGCTGACCATCGAGGGGCTGGAGGGCGATGCCGGGGCGCTGTCGTTCTCGGTCGAGGATTTCGCGCCGCAGCGGCTGGCCGTCGATACGGCGGGCAATGAGAAGGTTCCGGTAACGGCGGGCGAGACGCGCAATGTCGCGGTCACGGCGCGGTTCCTCTATGGGGCCATCGGGGCGGGACTGCAGACACAGGGCGAGGCGCGGCTGGCGGCCGACCCCAACCCCTTCCCGGCCTACAAGGACTATCGCTGGGGTAACGAGAAGGACGGTTTCCAGGAGAAGTTCCTCGAGCTGGGCGGGTCGGTCACCGACGGAGAGGGCAAGGCCATCCTGGCCATCAACTCGGCCGAGGCGGGGGATACCGCCGCGCCGCTGAAGGTGACCGTGACGGCGAGCGTGTTCGAGCCGGGCGGCCGGCCGGTGCGCGAGAGCCTGTTCCTGAAGGTTCGCACCAAGCCGCTCTATTACGGGGTCAAGATCGACGAGGCCGAGGGCGGCGGGTCGAACCCGAGCGTCGGCATCGACGTGATCGCGGTGAACGCGGCCGGGGCAAGGATCGCCGCGCCGGGCACGACCTACACCCTGATTTCCGAGAACTGGGACTATGACTGGTTCCAGCAGGACGGCCGCTGGCAATGGCGGCGGACCAGCCGCGACGCGGTGATCAGCAAGCAGACGATTGCGGTGGGCGCCGGCGCTCCGGCCAAGATCGGGCGGCGGCTGGAATGGGGCGACTATCGCCTGGAGATCGAGGGGCCGGACGGGGCCAAGACCCTGATCCGCTTCAGCTCGGGCTGGGGCGGGGCGGCGCAGGACGGCGAGGCGCCGGACTTCGTGCGCATCGGGCTGAACAGCAAGACGCCGGGCCAGGGCGACACCATCGACCTGACCATCAAGTCGCCGTACGCCGGTGAGGCCCAGGTGGCGGTGGCCACCGACCGGGTGATCGACTTCAGGACGTTCATCGTACCGGCCGGGGGCACGACCCTGCGGCTGAAGACCAGCGCCGCCTGGGGCGGCGGGGCCTATGTGCTGGTCAGCGTGGTGCAGCCGCGCGATCCGGTGGCGACGCCCAAGCCGCGCCGGGCGCTGGGGCTGATCTATGTGCCGCTGGATCCCAAGGGGCGGAAGCTGACCGTCGAGCTGGGCACGCCGGAAAAGCTGAACGCCAAGGCCGAGGTCGTGGTGCCGGTATCGGTGAAGGGCCTGGGGGTCGGCCAGCGGGCCAAGGTCACCGTCGCGGCGGTGGACGAGGGAATCCTGCGGCTGACCAAGTTCGCCAGTCCCGATCCCGCCAAGTGGTATTTCGGCAAACGCGCCCTGACCATCGACTACATGGATGACTACGGGCGGCTGCTGGACGCCAACCTTGGGGCGCCGGCCAACGTCAACTTCGGCGGCGACCAGCTGGGCGGCGAGGGGCTGACGGTGACGCCGATCAAGTCGGTGGCGCTGTGGAGCGGCATCGTCGAGACCGACATGCTGGGCAAGGCGACGGTGCGTCTGCCGGCGGCCGACTTCAACGGCGAGCTGCGGGTCATGGCCGTGGCCTGGACCGACGAGGCGGTGGGTTCCGCGGCCAAGCCGATGACGGTGCGCGAGCCGGTGGTGGCGGACCTGAACCTGCCCCGGTTCCTGAGCCCCGGCGACAGGCCGGTGGCGACGCTGGAACTGCACAATGTCGAGGGCAAGGCCGGCGACTATACGGTCGAGACCAGCGCGACGAACGGCATCGTCATGTCGTTCAAGAAGGTGGTGCGGCTGATCCTCGGCCAACGGATCGCCGAGAAGATCCCCTTCCTGGCGCCGGACCGGATCGGCATCGGCGAGGTCAGCTTCAAGGTGGCCGGGCCGGACTTCAACACGGCCAAGAGCTATCCGATCCAGAGCCGTCTGGGCTGGGGCGCGGTCACCCGCGCCACCACCGAGCCACAGGCGGGCGGAACTAGCTGGACCCCGGACGCGGCCCTGCTGAGCGGCATGGCGGCCGGGGATGTGACGCTGCAGGTCAGCTACTCGCCGTTCAAGGGTTTCGACCCGGCGGCGGTCGCGGCGGCCCTGTCACGCTATCCCTACGGCTGCACCGAGCAGACGGTGTCGGTGGCCTATCCGTTGCTCTATGCGCGGCAGGTGGCGCCCGATCCGAAGGACAGGAAGTCGAGCGCGGCGCTGAACGAGGCCGTCGGCAAGCTGCTGGATCGCCAGACGCTCGATGGCGCGTTCGGGCTGTGGCGGGTCGGCGACGGCGAGGCGGACGCCTGGCTGGGCGCCTATGCCACCGACTTCCTGGTCGAGGCCAAGCTGCGCGGCGCGCCGGTGCCGGACAGCGCCCTGGAGCGGGCGATGTCGGCCATGCGGGCGATCAGCCGGCCCGACGGCTGGGTCTCGGTGGGCTATCGCACCGAGTACCCGGTCTGGTGGGGCGCCAATGAAGCAGCATCGAAGGCGGCGACCGAACGCATGCGGTCGCGGGCCTCGGCCTATGCGCTCTATGTGCTGGCCAAGAGCGGCAAGGGCGATCTGGCGCGACTGCGCTGGTGGCACGACGTGCAGATGAAGAAGGACGACAACCCGGTGGCCCGGGCGCAGGTCGCCGCCGGCCTGGCCCTGATGGGCGACAAGGCGCGGGCGCGGTCGGCGCTGAAAGGGGCGGTGGCCAAGCTCGGCTACCGCGACGAGGCCGACTGGTACCAGAGCCCGCTGCGCGATATCGCCGCCGTCATCGCCTATGGCTATGAGGCCGGCGAGCCCGGCATGGTTCGGTCGCTGGTCGACCGGCTGGACGGGGTGGTGCGCGATCCCGACAGCCTCAACACCCAGGAACAGGCCCGCCTGCTGCAGGCCGCCGCGGCGATGATGAAGGCCAGCGGGCCGATCAACATCGAGGCGACGGGTGTGACGGCCCTGGAATCGGCCGGCGGGGTTCCCCGCTGGGCGGTCGGCAAGCTGCAGGACGCGCGGTTCACCAACAAGGGTGGCGCGCTCTGGAGAACGGTGACGGTGCGCGGAACGCCGCTGGTCTCGCCGGGACCGGGAGCCAGCGGGGTGAGCGTCGGCAAGCAGCTCTTCACCATGCAGGGCGGGGGCGTGAACCTGGGCGGCGTGATGCAAGGCGACCGGATCATCGTGCTGCTGTCCGGCCGTTCGGCTCAGGGGCGGACGATGGCCCTGGTGGTCGATGACGCCCTGCCGGCCGGGTTCGAGATCGAGACCGTATTGAGCCCCGAAGACGCCAAGGAGGGGCCGTTCAAGTTCCTCGGCGACCTGACCGGGGCCGATGTGCAGGAGTCGCGGGATGATCGCTATATC
>JANPKF010000249.1:0-1638 GCA_031425895.1 Caulobacteraceae bacterium
CGATGTACTGGTAGAGGGCGTAGGCGGCCCACAGGGTGGCATAGAGGGTGCTGGCTCCAGCCCCGGCCAGCACCGCGGAGGCCAAAGGCTGCCGGCGGGGACCCGGCCTGCGGCGCAGGACCTCCGAGGCGGCCAGCATCAGCCCGGCCAGGCCGACGGCGGCGATGAGCCGCACAACCGGGTTGAACCAACCCTGCTGCGCCGCGTAGCCGACGAGGAACACGCCGCCGAGCACAAGGGCGCCGCCGCCGAGCCAGGCCAAACCGCGCTCGGCCAGCAGTTCTCCAAGGTTGATGCGCGGCGGCTCGGGACGGGCGGGCGCCGGCGGTAGGGACGGTGGGAGCCGCGGCGGCTCAGGTTCGACCTGGTCGGGCAGGGCCACCGGCTCGCTGGCGGCCAGTGGCAGGGCGGGTTCCGCCTCAGGCGGGACGGGCGGCTTCGCCGGCTCCGGAGCAACGGCTTTGGGGGCCCAGTCCTCGCTGAGACGATCAAGACGAGCCACGGTGACCGGAAATTCCAGTCCTTCCAGCCGCGCGTTCTGCTCGGCGGCCTGACGGCGCAGAACCTTCTGGTCCTCCCAGAGGCGCCAGAGCGCGATGGTCAGGACGAAAATGGCAACCCAGGTCATGCGGGCATCCTCCGTTGCCGGCACAACATCATACTGAAAGCGTGAATGCAAGTGAGCGCTCACTTACAAACGCAATTGTCGACCTCTGGCAGCCTCAGGTTTCGGCGAAACCCTCACAAAGCAGCCGGCCATCGGGCGCGGTCAGTTGGAAGGGGGTCTGGCGTCCGATCGCGGCGCCGGGCTGCAACGCCATCGGCTGGCCGGCCCAGGCCGGGGCGCGGAAGCGGGCGGCCAGGCGGGTCAGCCTCCCGCCCGGCGGGGTCAAGGCCAGACCAGCCAGGGCCCAAAGCGCCGTGCCGTGGATCAGGATGTCCTCCAGCCCGGCGGCCAGGGCGACGGCCCGCTCGGTATGGATCGGGTTCCAGATCTCGGCGCACTCCGAATACTGATGCGGAAAGCCCCGGCTTGTGAGCAGGGCGCGCCACTCGCCCGTCGACACGAAGGCAGGCCACGGCGCCTCTGCGTCTTCCGGGTGTTCGTGGCCGCTGACGGCGACACCGCGCAGGATGCTGACGCTGGTGCTGATCGCAGCAAGCTCGGCGCCGGCCCGGGTTTCGTAGCGGGTGGTCACCACCACGCCCGCCCGACTCGCCCTGACCCCGACGACCTCGCCGCTGACATGCAGAATGTCTTCCGCCTGTATGGGTCTCAGGAACCGACTGTCCTGGGAGACATGCACGCCCCGTCGCTGCTCGTCAGGCGTCAGCACCTGGCCGGGCAGGCCGCGAGCCATGAGGGCCAGCACCCACTCGGGACTGACGGTCTGCATCGGCAGCGCCTCGAGCAGTCCAGCGGCGTCATCGAGGCCGGCCGCATCATCAGGCGCCAGCACCGCCTTGAAAGCCAGCACCCGCCGCGTCGTCGCCGGCCAGGCGATCGGCCCCAGTTGCGTTCCGACAAGGTCGCCGTTGTAGGGCATTGGCCTAGCCTCCTGGGGGGACGCTAGCCGATTCACGGCAATCCTGATCAGGAAGAAAGTTGGAGGCCCGACCCGGAATCGAACCGGGGTG
>JANPKF010000250.1:0-6035 GCA_031425895.1 Caulobacteraceae bacterium
CGCCAGGGCCTGGTAATAGTCGTCCGACACCAGGATGCGCTTGCAGCCGATCGGATAGTCCGGCGTCAGCTTGGCCTTGAGCGCCGGGTCGGTGATGGTGGCGTCGAGGTAGTCCATCGCCACCTTGCGGAAATCCGCCGCCGCCTTGGTCCCCTGTTTGAAGGCCTGGAACCGGGCGTCCATCATCTTCCAGGTCAGCCAGCGCTCGGCCCGGTCGATGAAGGGGAAGGTGGCGTACAGGGCCTGCCGCGCCGGGCTCATCGGCTTGTCGAGGCGTGGGACGACGTAGTTGGGGGTCCGCTGGAAGACGACGACCTTGCCGGCCGTCTTCACCAGTTCAGGGATGTACTGGATGGCGCTGGCCCCGGCCCCGATGCAACCGACCGTCTTGCCGGCCAGGTCGACATCATGGTTCCAGCGGGCGCTGTGCCAGCTGTCGCCGTTGAAATGCTCGCGGCCGGGTATGCCGGCGAAGCTCGGCCGGTTCAGCTGTCCCAGCCCCGAAACCAGCACCGGTGCGGTCAGGGTCTCGCCGCCCTTCAGGGTCACGGTCCAGGCCTCGCCGTCCCAGTCAGCCCGCTCGACCTCGGCGTTGAACCGGAACCTGTCGCGGACGCCGAAACGCAGTGCGACATCCTCCATGTACTGGCGAATCTCGGCGTGGCCGCTGTAGGCGCGTGTCCAGTTCGGATTGAGCGCGAAGCTGTAGGAATAGAGCCGCGAGGGCACGTCACAGCAGGCGCCAGGATAGGTGTTGTCGCGCCAGGTGCCGCCGAGGCGATCAGCCTTTTCCAGCACCACCAGCCGTCCGAAGCCGGCCTCCTTGAGCTTGATGGCCGCGCACAGGCCGCCGAAGCCCGCCCCGATGATGATGGCGTCGAGACCCTTGGACACGCGTCGCTCCCCTGTTTTCAGGGAGGATGCCGCACGGATGCCGATCCGCCAACGGTGACGCAAGGTGACGGTCCTGTGCCGCCGCCGGCTGACGGCCGTGCTGCGCGAGGCGTACGGCTACTCCACCGCCTCGGCGATGACCCGCATCGCCCCGGCGATAGCCGCCTCCCGGGTCTTCTGATCAGCCGTGGAGTCCGCCAGCAGAACCACGACGGCGTACTTGCGTCCGTCCTTCAGGGTCAGGATGCCGATATCGTTGGTCGCCACGGTGACCCCGAAGTTGGTCGCCGAGGTGCCGGTCTTGTGGGCCAGGGTCGCGCCTTCCGGCAGCCCGGCCTTCAGCCGGTTCGCCCCCGTCTTCGTCTCGGTCATCAGGCCCAGCAGCAGCTTGCTCGAAGCCGGCGACAGCAGCTGCCCCGTCGACAGCTGCCGCAGGAAGTTGAGCGAACCCGAGGCGATGGTGGTGTCCCGCGGATCGGCGGCATAGGCCTCCCACGCCGCACGGCGATCGGCCTCCGGCACGGTCAGCTTGGCTGCCTCGAAGGCCTGGGGCGTGCGCCAGGCGGGGCGGAAGGAGGGCATGCCGACGGCCTCGACCTGCAGTTCGCGCTCGTAGCGATCGACCCGCAACCCGACGATGCCGTGCTCGACCAGCCAGGACTTCAAGGCGCCCGGCCCGCCGATCTTGCGCATCAGCACGTCGGCGGCCGTATTGTCGCTGTCGCGCACGGCGGCGACCAGCAGTTCGCGCACCGTGTAGGTCGTGCGTCCGGGCCAGGCCTGCGCGATCGGGCTGAGCGGCGGCGACAGCTCCATGTCGCTGATGGTCAGCACCTCGTCCAGCAACAGCCGCCCGCCATCGACCTCGGCCAGCACGGCCGCGCCCAGCGGCGCCTTGAAGACGCTCTGCAGGGGGAAGGTCTGTTCAGCGTTGCGGGCCCAGATCTCGCCGCCATCGATGTTCTGAACCGCTACCTCCAGCCGGCCGTCGATGCGGTCGGCCAGCTGGGTGATGCCCTTGTCGAGCACCTCGATTCGCATGGACGACGTCCTGGCGATGGTCTCGGTCTCCCCTCCGCAGGCGGCGATAAGCAGGGCGATGGGGATGAGGAGGGCGCGCATCATCCGACCCTAACGCGCCAGACGCCGGTTCGACATCGACTACCGTCGTGGAGTAGGAAGCCAGCATGTTGAACCGCCCCCCCGTCGTCATCCTCAACGAACCCCAGTTGGCCGAGAACATCGGCGCCGTCGCCCGGGTGATGGCCAATTTCGGCCTTTCGGAACTGCGCCTTGTTCGCCCCCGCGATGGCTGGCCGCAGGACCGCGCCTGGGCCAGCGCCTCGGGCGCCAGCTGGCCGCTCGACAACGCAAAGGTCTTCGAGACCCTGGCCGAGGCGATCGGCGACCTCAGCCTGACCTTCGCCACCACCGCCCGTCCCCGTGAGACCCAGCTGCCGGTCATCACCCCGCGCCAGGCGGCGGCCGACCTGCACGAGCGCGTCGCCGCCGGCCAGGCCGTGGGCATGCTGTTCGGCGGTGAGCGGGCGGGGCTGGAGACCCACGACATCGCCCTCTGCCAGGCCATCGTCACCATCCCCGTCGACGAGCGCTTCCGGTCGCTGAACCTGGCCCAGGCCGTGGCTCTGACTGCCTATGAGTGGCGCCTAACGATCGACGAGGGTCCGCGCCAGGCTTTCGCCCAGAACGCCCTGCCGCCGGCCGACCAGAAGGCGATGATGGGGCTCTACGAACAGCTGGAGGCCGAACTGGATGAAGCCGGCTTCTTCCACCCGCCGGCCAAGCGCCCCTCGATGATCCGCAACCTGCGTGTCGCCCTCGGCAAGGCCCAGATGACCGAGCAGGAAGTCCGCACCTTCCGCGGCGTGGTTACGGCGCTGTCGAAGGGCAGGGGGCGAGTGCTGGCCAAGCTGGCGGCGCAGAAGGCCGCGGCGGAGAAGGGCGAGTAAACTCCGCTGCGATTCCGCGGCGCTTGCCCCAATGAAACCGCGCGGTTACGTTCTCTGCAACCACGGGAGCACGCCATGAACCGCCGCGAACTCATGCTGACCTTCAGCGCCCTCGGCCTGTCCGGTCTCGCCCCCGCCGCCTTCGCTCAATCCGACGCCAAGGGAGCCGACCTCAAGTCCGCAGCGCGGGACGCCTGGATCTTCGGCCTGCCGCTGATCGAGATGGCCACGACCCGCGCCCGCCAGATGAAGCAGGGCCTGCCGCCGAACTTCTTCGCCGGTGGCCGCGCTCTGTCCGACCACACCGCCCGCGTCGTCACCACGCCCAATAACGACACCCTCTACCTGTCCGCCTGGCTTGACCTGACCGAAGGCCCGGTGACCCTGACGGTCCCCGAGACCGGCGACCGCTACTGGTCGGTGGCCATCATGGACATGTTCACCAACAACAACGCCGTTCTGGGCAGCCGCACGATCGGCGGAGCGGGCGGGACCTTCACCCTCTGCGGCCCGGGCCAACCCTCCATCGGCCCCAATCCGGTGCGCGTCGCCACGCCCCACGCCTGGGCCCTGGCCCGGGTGCTCGTCGATGGCCCTGACGAGGTCGCCCAGGTCCAGCAGCTGCTGCGCGGCTTCAAGGTCTCGGGCAAGGCCGGCCAGCGGCCTGGCGCCTACGCCGAGCGCGACGCCGACCCCGCCGCCTATTTCGCCAGTGTCCGCGAGCTGATGGCCAGCGACCCGGCCACCGCCCTGGACCTGCGCCTGCTACGCCGCACCGCCGGCCTGCTCGGCGAAGGCCAGATCGCGCCGGCCGACATGGCCGCCGTCGCCGCCGGCATCGCCGAGGCGAAGGGCCTGATCAAGACGGGCTTCGGCGGCCAGGAGTCGATCCAGGGCTGGCGCTACCCCCGCGCCAACCTCGGTGACTATGGCCAGGACTATGTCTACCGCGCCGCCGTCGCCCTGGCCGGCCTGGGCGCCCTGCCCACGGCCGAGGCCCTGTATATGCGTCCCGACGGCGAGAAGGACGGCGTCTTCCACGGCGATGGCCTATACCGCTTCAGCTTATCCGCCGATGTCCCGCTGGACGGCTTCTGGTCGCTGTCGATGTATGAGGCGACGCCCGACGGCCAGTTCTTCTTCACCGACAATCCGCTGAAGCGCTACGCCATCGGCGACCGCAGCAAGGGCCTCAAGCGCCGGAAGGACGGCGGTGTCGATGTCTGGATCGGCCGCACTGATCCGGGCGGCGATCGCACCTC
Source organism: Caulobacteraceae bacterium (assembly GCA_031425895.1). Taxonomy (GTDB): domain Bacteria; phylum Pseudomonadota; class Alphaproteobacteria; order Caulobacterales; family Caulobacteraceae; genus Caulobacter. The sequence goes on from JANPKF010000250.1 coordinate 4,127, forward strand.
CAACTGGTTGCCCGCCCCCAAGGCCGGCCCCTGGATGGTCACCTGGCGCGCCTATCTGCCGAGACCCGCCCTGATCAACGGTGAATGGCGCCTGTCGCCCATCACCCGCGTCTGACCCCACCCCAACGGGGGAAGACGGCCGCCGGCGGCTCGCGCATAGGTCACCGGACAACGGAGACGACCATGCGCGGACGACTGATCCTGGCCCTTTGCCTGACCCTTGCCCTCGGCGCCCCCGCGTTTGCCCAGACGCCGGGCCCGGCCGAGGTCATCGCCGAACTCTACAAGCCCATCATCGTGTCCGGACCGGAGGCCGAGGTGATTGAGGAAGTTCCGGACGAGCCGCCCCTGTTCGTCGCCAGCCTGCGGGCGCTTCTGGCCATCGATGCCCAGCGCGACATGAACTTCCTCGACTTCGACTGGGTCTCGGGCGGGCAGGACCTGCCCGACTACAAGAATCTGAAGATCGTTGTCCTCAGGCAAACCCCCGAAACAGCCCAGCTCCGGGACACCTTCAGGAACTACCGAGAGGCTCGCGAACGCCTGATCGACATGGACGACGAGGACGGCCGCTGGGTCATTGAGGACGTCTACATGAAGACCCCGGAGAAGGAGTGGCTGAGCCGCCGCCTGGTCGCCAACCCGCAGGACTGACTTCCCTCCGGCCTGCCGACGTCCCATCTATCGGTCATGACCGCCGCCGAGCTGTTCGCCAACCTCGCCATCCCCATCATCCAGGCGCCGATGCTGGGCGCCTCGGGCCCCGCCATGGCCATGGCCGTCACCCGGGCCGGCGGGATGGGCTCGCTGGCCGCCGGCGCCCTTGCGCCCGAGGACATCGCCGAACAGATCGCGGCCCTCAAGGCGGCGACTGACCGGCCCTTCAGCGTCAACCTGCTGATCGCCCGCCCGGCGACGCCCGACCCCGCCACGGTCATCGAAGCCCTCGAGCGCCTCGCCCCCTGGTACGACCGTCTCGGCATCGAGCTGCCGGCCCCGCCCAACGATTACGCCCCCGACTTCGACGCCCAGTTCGCCGCCCTGCTGGCCGCCGCCCCGCCACTGGCCAGCTTCACCTTTGATGTCTTGACCCGCCATCAGGTGGCGGCCCTGCAGGCGGCCGGAACCCTGGTCGTCGGCACGGCCACCACCGTAGCCGAGGCCCGCGCCTGGGCGGAAGTGGGAGCCGACGCAATCTGTGCGCAAGGGTCCGAGGCCGGCGGCCATCGCGGCGAGTTCCTCAAGCCCGGCCCCGAGAGCCTGATCGGGACCATGGCCCTGGTCGCCACCATCCGGGCGGTGGTCGAAGCGCCAATCATTGCCGCCGGCGGCATCATGGACGGCCGAGGCGTGGCGGCGGCCTTAAGTCTCGGCGCGGCGGCGGCGCAGATGGGCACTGCCTTCCTGCTGGCCGACGAGGCGACGATCAGCAAACCCTGGCGCGGCCGGATCGAGGCTGTTCCCGATGACGCCACTGCTGTGACCCGCGCTTTCACCGGTCGTAATGCGCGGGGCATCGAGAACGACTTCATTCGGACCCTGCGACCCATCGAGGGCGAGGTCCCGGCCTATCCGGTGCAGAACCGCCTGACCCGTGAGCTGCGCGCCGTCGGCGGGCGGCTGGGGGAACCCGAAGTGCTTTCGCTCTGGGCCGGGCAGGCGGTGTCGCTGACCCGAAAAGGCAGGGCGGCCGATCTTGTTCAGGCCTGGTGGGCGGAGGCGACTCAGGTTTCCGCCGCTCTCTACCATCGAACCCATGGACCGGACGGCGACAGGCGCTAGGTTGTCCGCCGATCAGAGGAGATTCCATCCATGAAGACCCGCGCCGCCGTCGCCTTCGAAGCCAAGAAGCCGCTGGAGATCGTGGAGGTCGACCTGGAGGGGCCCCGCGCCGGCGAGGTGCTGGTCG
>JANPKF010000251.1:0-1668 GCA_031425895.1 Caulobacteraceae bacterium
GTCGCCGCGCGGCGGGGCCTCGATCATTTCGCGGTCCTCGTTGGCCGAGGCGTTGGCGCTGCCGTGCAGGGTCTTGATGCGCTCGGCGCCGGCCCGGCTGGTCGACAGGCCGCGGGCGATATCCTGGGTCACATGTTCGCCGCCGACGGGAAGGCTGTCGATGTGGACAAGACTGCCGTTGGCGAAGACGGCGGCGCTGGTCGAGCCGCCGCCCATGTCGATGCAGACGCAGCCCAGCTCCATCTCGTCCTCTTCGAGGGCGGCCAGGGCGGAGACGAAGGGGGCGGCGACGACGCCCTCGAACTCGAGGTGGGCGCGCTCGACGCAGTGGCTGAGGGTCTGGAAGGTGTTCTCGGCGATGGAGACCACCAGCAGTTCAAGCCCGAGGCTCTTGCCGAACATGGCGCGCGGGTCGCGGACGCCCCGCTGATTGTCGACCTGCCAGGCGATGGGCAGCAGGTGGATGGGCTTGCGGCCCGGCAGGCGGATCTCCGCCAGGGCGGCGGCGAGCGCGCGCGAGCAGTCGTTGTCGCTGATCGGACGGGCGCCGAGCGAGACCCGGGCGGACACGCGGCAGGAGGCAAGCTGGCCGCCGGCGGTGGCGATAGTGACACCCTGCACGGCGGCGCCGGCGACGCCCTCGGCCCGTTCGACGGCCAGGGCGATGACCTCGGCGGCGTCGTCCATGCTGGCGATGGCGGCGCCCTTGACGCCGCGCGACTGGACGTAGCCGACACCGGCGGCGGTGAGGGTGCGGTCAGCCTTGCGGACGCCCTCGGGCTTCATCACGAAGCAGGCGACCTTGCTGGCCCCAAGATCCACGGCGGCGACCAGCGGCTGGCGGCTCAGCGCTGCCTTCAGCGAGTCCTGGGCCTTGCGGCTCTTGGGTTCGTTGCGTTGCGCAGTCTTCAGCACGGGCGGGACACCTTGAACATCATCAGACGCCACCATCGACGGAAGCGGAAATCAGCGCCGTCTGGCGACGGCGGAATGCGGGAGCGCCGGGCTCGCGCAGGTCGATACGCTCGAGGCCGGCCTCGAGGATCGCATCGCGGCGGTCCAGCAGATCCAGCTCGATCAGGGCGCTCTCTTCGTCGACCGCCGGGAGCAGGATGATCGAACCGTCCTTCAGGTGAATATCCCAGCGGCGCTCGTCGACCCGGACCAGGGCCTCGACGCGGGACTTCAGGCGCGGCCGGCTGGCCACGGACTTCAGAATATCGGCGGCGACCGTCTCGGCCCCCTGCCCCACCACCAGCGGCAACTCGGGGAAGGCGGCCGGGTCGGCCTCGGGGATGGTGCGGCCGGTCCCGTCGATGACCAGCAGCCGGCCGTTCTTCTGCCAGACGGCAAGGGCGCCACGCTCCTGCACCTGAACCATCAGGGTGTTGGGCAGCAGCCGGACAACCTTCGCCTTCTCGACCCAGCCGACGTTCTCGACGCCCTGGCGCACCAGGTCGAGGTCGAGGCCGAGGATGGCCTGGCCCTTGGCGGGGGCGAGGACGGCGCGGATGGCTTCCTCGCCGGCCGGGGTTGCGCCGGCGACGTGGATCTCCTGAACCGTGAAGCCGAGGCTGGTGGTCTTGCTGGCCAGCGCCTGGGTGGTCGAGTCCGCGAGGTTCTGGCCGCGATGCCCTGTCGGCAGGGCCACGACCAGGCCGAACTGGA
>JANPKF010000252.1:0-1917 GCA_031425895.1 Caulobacteraceae bacterium
GCAGCGTACAGATCAGCCAGCGGTAGTTGCCCACCTTTATGGAAGGCGCAGGGCCGTCAGCCTCGGTCGCGCTGCTCATGCGTGGTTTCCTCTTCCCCGATCGGCACCGCCGGTTTCGCCCGGCACAGGATTTCGCCGAAAGCCCCAAAATCGATGCGCGCGGTTTGCCCCGCGACGATGTCATGCACGCCGGTGACGGCGCCAGTGGTGACCAGGTCGCCGGCCTTCAGCGGCCGGCCGCGGGCGGCGCAGTGACCCAGCAACCAGGCCAGCGCCTCGGCCGGTCCGTCCGGCAGGTCGGCGGCAGAGCCGGTCCCGACGGTCTCGCCGTCGATGGAGGTCCGGCAGGTGAGGGTGTCAAAGGCCCGGTCCCGCCAGCCGTCGACCGGCTGGCCCAGGATCAGGCCCCAGTTGTTGCCAAAATCGCTGGCCACCACGAGGGGGCCCAGCTGGTTGATGGTGGCGAGCGGACTGCCGGCGGTCTCGACCCCGACGAACAGGGCGTCGGCCAGAGCGAGGGCTTCCTCGGCAGTCCACTGGGTCTTGCTCGCCGGGGCGTCGATGCCCAGGCGGTAGATGAACTCGCCCTCGACGGCGGCGAAACCGCCGACGAAGACCGGGAAGTCGAGCGTCTGGCCGGGTTGCGAGATCCACAGGTTGCGGGCGAACACCGGGCCGGCGACGCGGGCCTCGCCGAGCTTGCCCTGCAGCTCCGGCGCGATGCGGCCGACCTTCCAGCCGACGGGGGGCTCGCCCCACTGTTCGATGGCCTGTTCCTGCACCGCGTAGGCGGCGGCGAGGGCGGGAGGAATGGCGCCGGGAAAGCCGGGCAGCGCCCTGGCGTCACGCCGGGCCGTCGTGAATTCGCGAGCGATGTCGGCGCTGACGTCACCCGTCGCGCTGCTGGCCGCCGATCCCTTCAAGCCCTTGATCCTCCCCGGATGCTTTCTTCGCCGTCGCCGGCGCCCCATTGTCGGGGTTGGGATTGTCTCTAGAGGAAACCGGTGTCATTTTCAATCCGCAGTCGGCGAAAAGGCCGGCGCGTCGATCTCACGGGGAGTGAAAGCGGTGTTTAAACAAGGGCTTGCTGTCGCGGTTTTGGGTTTTACGGCCTGTTTTGCGCCGCTCGGCGGCGTGACGGCGCAAACGCCTGAGTCGGTCGCCGCGCCCCTGGCCTTCCCGGGGGCGCTGGGCTGGGCCGCGAAGACGCCGGGCGGGCGCGGCGGCGAGATCATCCGGGTGACGAACCTGAATGCGGAGGGGCCTGGCTCCTTCAGGGCGGCGGTCGAGACCAGGGGGCCGCGCATCGTGGTGTTCGAGGTCGGCGGGGTGATCGACATGGGCGGCAAGACCCTGACGATTCGCGAGCCCTTCCTGACGATTGCCGGGCAAACAGCCCCTTCGCCGGGGGTGACCCTGATCCGGGGCGGGGTCGACCTGGCCACCCATGACGTGGTGGTGCAGCACATCCGGGTGCGGCCGGGCGATGCGGGTTTTGCCAGGAAGAGCGGCAAGGACTTCGACAGCATCTCCACCCAGGGGATCAGCTACAACATCATCGTCGATCATTGCAGCCTGACCTGGGGCACGGATGAGAACCTGTCGGCGTCGGGGCCCAGGTTCGTGGGCGAGACGCCGGAGGACTGGCGGGCGGGGACGTCGCGCAACATCACCTTCTCGAACAACATCATCGCCGAGAGCCTGCGCTACTCGACCCATGCCAAGATCGAGCATTCCAAGGGCAGCCTGATCCACGACAACATCACGAACATCCTGATCGTCGGAAACCTCTACGCCCACAATTTCGAGCGCAATCCGATGTTCAAGGGCGGGGTGCGCGGGGTGGTGGTCAACAACCTGATCTACAATCCGGGCCAGCGGGCCATCCACTACAACCTGATGGCCGAGGAGTGGGGG
>JANPKF010000253.1:0-1744 GCA_031425895.1 Caulobacteraceae bacterium
TGCTCAAGCCACTTAACTCCGGGCTAACGCCCCAAGCTTTGCTTTAGCACGGCGCGCTCGATGGCCTCGACCAGCGCGTTCAGGGCGAGACCCAGAGCGGCGAGGCAGACCAGCGCGGCCAGAAGCTCGGCTGTACGGAGCCGATTGCCGGCTTCCAGCAGGCGCCAGGCGAGACCCTGTGTCGCACCGGACCCGGACACGAACTCGGCGACGACCGCGCCGATGACCGCGAGGCCTGTAGCGACCCGCAGGCCTTCCAGCGAGGCGGGCAGGGCCGCAGGCAGGCGCAGGCGCAGCAATCGCTGGATCCGGTTGGCCCCGTACAGGTCGAACAGCCGCTCGAGGTCCGGGTCGGCCGATTTCAGGCCGCTGAGCACGCCGCTGAACAGGGGGTAAAAAGCCACCGCGGCGGCGAGGGCGACCACGGCCCGGTCGGCATTGTCGAGGCCCGCCCAGATCAGCACCAGCGGGGCAATGGCCACGATCGGGGTGACCTGGAGCGTGACCGCCAGCGGACGAACCGCCCGCTCGGCGAGGGGGCTGAGGGAGATGGCGACGGCTAGGCCGCCCCCCAGCACGACGGCGACGGCGAGGGCCTGCAGCGCCATCCAGAAGGTCTGGAGAGCCGAGCCCGCAAGGACCGGGGCACGGTCGATCAGGGCCAGGCCGATCGCGCTGGGCGGGGGCAGGACATAGGTCGGAACGCCGAGGACGCGGACCAGCAGTTCCCACCCCGCCAGCAGCAGGGCGATCAGGATCAGGGGGGCCAGAAACCGGCTCATCGGGCCGGGTCCATGGCCGAGGCGAGGGCGGCGGCGACGGCTTCGACCGCCTCGCGATAGGCGGGATCGGCACGCCACCGCTCGGGGCGGGGCAGGGCCCCGGGGGACGGGATGTCGGCGACCGGACGGCCCGTCCGGCTGTCGAGGACCACGATCCGGGCGGCCAGATAGACGGCCTCCTCCACATCATGGGTGACGAAGACCATGGCGGGGTGACGGGCGGTCCAGAGCCGGTGCAGGTCCTCGATCAGGGTGCGGCGGGTGATGGAGTCCAGGGCGGCAAAGGGCTCGTCCAGCAGCAGCAGATCGGGGTCGGTGACGAGGGCCCGGGCCAGCGAGACCCGCATGGCCATGCCGCCGGACAGTTGGCCCGGACGGGCGTTCAGCCGGTCGCCGAGGCCGACGGCCTGAAGCGCCGCCGACGCCCGCTGACGGGCCTCGGCGCGGGGGATGCGGGCAAGGTCGAGGGGCAGGGTGACATTGGTCAGGGCATCGGCCCAAGGCATCAGGGTCGGGCTCTGGAAGACGAAGCCGGTCGTGCCGCCGGATGCGCGGACGACGGATCCCCCGGAGGGGGCTTCCAGCCCGGCCAGAAGGCGCAGCAGGGTGGACTTGCCGGCCCCGGACGCGCCGACGACGGCGACGATCTCGCCCTGCGCGACGGTCAGGTCATAGGGGCCGAGGGGCGGGCGGCCGCGAAAGGTGACCGTGACACCGGTCAGGGATGCCGCAAGGTCGGGACCTCTGGACGCCGGAAGCGGACTAGCCACGGCCGGGCAGATAGGCGTTCGTGAAGGCCTGACGCCAGTTGAGGTTCTGGGGATAGACGCCCGCGCCCGACATGACCTCGAAGAAGGCCTGCCAGCGCTCGGCCGTCATGGCCCCTAGCCCGAACAGGGCAGCGTCCCCGCCATCGACGACGCCATTGGCATTCATCTGCGCGCGGGCCTGGTCGAGGATGG
>JANPKF010000254.1:0-1845 GCA_031425895.1 Caulobacteraceae bacterium
GTGCCGGGCGGGGCCTTCACCCTGATCGACGAGAGCTACAACGCCAATCCGCTGTCGATGGCGGCGGGCTTTCGCAGCCTCGGCGCGCGGCCGGTTGCGAGCGGCGGACGCCGGGTGGTCATCCTGACCGACATGCTGGAACTCGGCGACCAGTCCGAGGCCCTGCACGTCGGCCTGTCCGAAGCGATCGAGGCCGCCGGGCTGGACATGGTCCACACCGCCGGACCGCAGATGAAGCTGCTGAACGATACCCTGCCCGCCTCCCGCAAGGGGCTCTGGCGCGAGACTGCCGGCGAACTGGCCGCGGAAGCGGCCATGCTGGCCGGCCCCGGGGACATCGTCATGGTCAAGGGATCGAATGGCTCGAAGGCCTCGCTGGTCGCGGCTGCCCTCGCCGAACTGAACACCGCTCCCGACGGGATCTCATAGATGTTCTATCTGCTGTACCTCTACTACGCCGATGTGGCGCAGGATTATCCGCTGCTCAATCTGGTCCAGTACCAGACCGTCCGCGTGGCGCTGGCCATGGCGACGGCGATGATCGTGGCGGTGGCCATGGGCAGCCGCTTCATCAACTGGATCCGGACCAAACAGGGCAGGGGCCAGCCCATCCGGTCCGACGGCCCGGTCTCCCACCTGTCCAAGGTCGGCACACCGACGATGGGCGGGCTGATGATCCTGGCGGGCATCGCTGCCGGCGTGTTCCTCTGGGGTGACCTGACCAATCCCTATATCTGGATCGTCTCGGGCGTGACGGCGGCCTTCGGTGTTCTGGGCTTCGTCGACGACTACGCCAAGGTCACGAAACAGACATCGGCGGGACTGACATCGAAGCAGAAATTGCTGGCCCAGGTCATCGTCGCGAGCATTGCCGGCGTCCTGATGGTGCTGTGGATGTGGCGGTCCCCCACCTCGCCCTTCCTCGAGACCTCGATCGCCTTCCCGTTCTTCAAGGACGTGCTGCTCAATATCGGCTGGTTCTATGTGGCGTTCGCGGCCTTCACCATTGTCGGCTTCTCCAATGCGGTGAACCTGACCGACGGTCTGGATGGGCTGGCCGTGGTCCCCGTGATGATGGCGGCCGCCGCCTTCGGCATCATCAGCTATCTGGTAGGCAATTTCGTCTTCTCGGAATATCTGCAGGTCCACCATGTGCCCGGCTCGGGCGAACTGGCCATCTTCTGCGCGGCGATGATCGGCGGGGGGACCGGCTTCCTCTGGTACAATGCGCCCCCGGCCAAAATCTTCATGGGCGACACCGGCTCGCTGGCCCTCGGCGGTGCGCTGGGTGCCATCGCGGTGGCCACCAAGCATGAGCTCGTGCTGGGCATCGTCGGCGGCCTGTTCGTGGTCGAGGCCGCCTCGGTCATGATCCAGGTCGGCTACTTCAAGGCCACCGGCAAGCGCGTCTTCCTGATGGCTCCGGTCCACCATCATTTCGAAAAGATGGGCTGGCCGGAATCGACCGTGGTGATCCGCTTCTGGATTGTCGCCGCCATGCTGGCGCTGGTCGGGCTTTCGACGCTGAAGCTGCGGTGATGGGTGGCACCCCCGTGGAGAGATACACCCCTCTTTCCGCTCATCCCGGCGAAAGCCGGGACCCAGTCCTTTGGCGGGGCCACGGTGAACAGGATCAGCGGTCGGACGACACGCACACAGCGGCATGCCCAGATCACTGGGTCCCGGCTTTCGCCGGGATGAGCGGAGTAGGAGGATGATTCCGGTCCCTGGCTATGCCGGCCAGAGGGTTGCGGTCTTCGGCCTTGGACGGTCGGGCATTACGGCGGCGCGGGCGCTTGAGGCCGGCGGGGGCTATCCAGTGCTCTGGGACGACGGCGTCTCCGG
>JANPKF010000255.1:0-2013 GCA_031425895.1 Caulobacteraceae bacterium
GGCCCATGTTGAAGCCCTGCCCTTCCCCGCCGAGCAGGTTCTCGGCCGGTACGACCAGGTTCTCGATGGCGATCTCGCTGTGGCCGCCGCCCATGATGTGGCTGAGCGGGCCTTCGGCGGCCATGGTGCCGATGTCGCGGATGATGCGGTAGCCGGGGTCAGGCAGCTCGACGATGAAGGTCGAGAAGCGCTGGTGGCGGGGGGCGTCGGGGTCGGTCTTGGCCATCACCACGGCGATGTCGGCCGCGCTGGCGGCCGAGCTGAACCACTTCTCGCCGTTGAGGATGTAGTTGGAGTTGCCATCCTTGACGGCCGTGGTCTGCATGCCGGTGGCGTCGGCGCCGGCGGCCTTCTCGGTCATCGAGTAGCAGACCCGCTTGTCACCGTTCAGCAGGGGCTTGAGGAACTTCTCCTTCTGATACTCGGTGCCGTGGGCCAGCAGGGTCAGCATGGTGGCGTCGTCGGGCCCCTGGCTGTTCATGCTGAGGGCGCCCAGATGGCTCTTGCCCAGCTCCATCTGCACCAGGGCGTTGGCCAGCGGGCCGAGGCCCATGCCGCCGTATTCGGTGGGGATAAAGGGAAGCCACAGGCCTTGCGACCGGGCCTTGGTGCGCAGGTCAGCGAGGACGGATTTGTAGCTGTCCTTGTCGTGGATCAGCTTTTCGGCCGGGATGCACTCATCGGCGACCCACTGACGGACCTTTTCGCGGACCGCCTTGGCTTCCGCCGGGATTTCGAAGTCGATGGCCATGACCGGTGTTTCCTCGATTGATTGTTCTTTTCTTGGTTCAAACAATCGTTCGATACCCTTGCGTGACGCAAGCGGAAACCGCCCGCCCCCTGATTTTGGGCATGCGCGCGCCGCCAGGACGCCGACATTTGCCACCTGATTCAGGAGGTTTCCATGCGCGTCGTTTCCATCACCGCCGGCTGCGCGGCCCTGCTTGTCGCCGGCGCCGCCTTTGCCCAGGGCGGGCCGATGTCGGTCGGGCTGTCGAGCGACCCGGCCAGTCGCTCGTTGCATTGCGCGGCGGCCATCTATGCGGAGCGGTACCTGATCCAGGAAGAGAGCCTGGCCACGCCCTTCGACCGCGCCGCCCTGGACGCCGGTGGCGTGGCCTGGGTCGAGGAGGCTGCCCGCCGGGCCGGCGAGGCGCCGGGCGACTACATCCAGGGCAAGGTGTTCGCCGCCGTCATGGAGTCGAAGCTGGACACCCAGGCCCAGCGCCAGGCGCAGATCAAATGGTGCCTGGCCAGGACGCCCCCGGGCTAACGCAGGCGGGACAGGACAAGGTCACACCGCTCGGCCGGAGAGGCGGGCGGGATGTCGATCAGGTTGAAACCGAGGTCGGCATAGACCTGCCGGTGGACCGCTCCGAACCGCAAGGCGTCGTCGAGGCTGATCCGGCGGGCGGCGGTGTTGACGATGGTCGGCAGACTTTCGACGAAGAAAACATCGCGGGCGTAGTGGTCGCGACAGGCGCCGGCGGCAGTGACAAGCATCGCCGAGGGCTCGAGGCCGAGGAAGTGCGCCAGGGCGAGGGTGCAGACCGGCGACCGATCAAAGATGGTCGGACCCGCCGGAGCGCGGGCCTGTCGCTGCTGCTGAAGAGCCAGGATGATGTCGGTGAAGTCGAGGCGCTCCCACGGCGCGTCGTCCCCGTTCGCCTGGGCCCAGGCGATGACGTCGGTCGCCGCCTCCTCGACCACGGCAAGGCCGGCGCGTTCGAGGCCGCGCAGGATGACCGTTTTGCCGGCGCCGGGGGCGCCGGTGAGGATGTGACGGGTCATTGTGTTCTCCGATCCTTCTCCCGCTTGTCGGGAGAAGGTGGCAGCCCGCAGGGCTGACGGATGAGGGCAGAGCGGAGGGTTGGTGATTGGCGTTGGCGCTATCAGCGCCAGAACGTGGCTGAGCTTGAAAAGCCGGTGCTGCCCTCATCCGACCCCTTCGGCGCCACCTTCTCCCGACAAGCGGGAGAAGGGACGGCGTCAGCCGTCCCGACTAGATTAGCC
>JANPKF010000256.1:0-1560 GCA_031425895.1 Caulobacteraceae bacterium
CATTCTGCGGATGGACTCGCCCGGCGTCGAGATCCGGCCGATCAAGCAGGTCAACGGGCAGTCGGGCTTCAACGAGGTGTACTTCACCGACGTGCGCATCCCCGACAGCCAGCGGCTGGGGGAGGTCGGAGACGGCTGGAAGGTGTCGCTGACCACGCTGATGAACGAGCGGCTGTCGATCGGCTCGGGCATGTCGATCGGCTTCCCGGAACTGTTCGACTACTGCAACAGCCTGCAGACCGCTGACGGCCTGGCCATCGAGGATCCGGCGGTGCGCACGCGGCTGGCCCAGTATGCGGTCAAGTCCAGCGGCCTGAAGTACACCGGCATGCGAGCCATCAGCGCGCTGTCGAAGGGCGAGACGCCTGGGCCGGAAAACAGCATCGGCAAGCTGGTGGCCGGCGCCACCATGCAGGAACTGGCGACCTTTGCGCTCGACCTGCAGGGCCAGGCCGGGGTGATCAGCGGCGATGACCAGTCGGAGGCGGCCAGCCGCTTCCAGGCCATGCTGCTGCGCTCGCCCGCCACCCGCGTCGAGGGCGGCACCGACGAGATCCTGCGCAACATCATCGCCGAACGCGTGCTGGGCCTGCCCGGCGACATCCGCGTCGACAAGGATGTGGCCTTCAAGGACATCCCGACGAGCGGCCGGGGGTAGCAGGGGACTGGCTCGCCGCAGAGCCGTCGTCAAAGATCGTGCGCCGGTTTGTCCCGGCGTGCCTGTCCCCGACCTTGCGTCCTGTCGGGGACAGGCACCCCGGGCGCCGACGGAGGCTTTCCTGCGACGCCGGCGCGGCGGGGAACCTGTCCCCCCTTGATTTCCCCGCCGGTCATTCATCTAAGGTCCGAGTCTGGGAGAGCTGCATGATCGATTTCGACCTGACCGAAGAGCAGGCCATGATCCGCGAGAGCCTGCGAGGCTTCGCGGCCGAGGTACTGGCGCCCAAGGCGCGCGCCATCGACGAGGCGGGCGAGATGCCGGCCGAGGTGATTCAGGCCGGCTGGGAGCTGGGCCTGATCGCGGCCTCCATCCCGGAGGAATACGGCGGGGCCGGCGGTGATCGGTCCTGCATGACCAACACGGTGATCCTGGAAGCCCTGGGCGGCGGCTGCGCCAGCCAGGGCGCGGCGATCATGGCGCCCCTGCAGTTCGTCAATGCGCTGATCGACTTCGGGACCGACGACCAGAAGGCGGACCAGTTGCCGAAGTTCGCCGGCAACGATCCGGTGGCGGCCAGCCTGGCGCTGCAGGAGGGGCAGTTCGGGTTTTCCGCCGAGAAGATGCGGACGACGGCGAAGCGCAGCGGCAACGGCTTTGTGCTGAACGGCGAGAAGCGGCTGGTGCCGTTCGGCGACCGGGCCTCGCATTTTCTGGTGCTGGCCCAGGAAGAGGACGGCGCCGTCCAGGCCTATATCGTCCCGCGCGACACCAGGGGCCTGACCGTGGCGGCCGAGAGCGGCTCGATGGGTCTCAAGCCCCTGCCGCAGTCGAAGGTCACCCTCGACAATGTCGAACTACCCGGCTCGGCCCGGCTTGGCGGTGACGCCGGGATCGACGCC
>JANPKF010000257.1:0-3550 GCA_031425895.1 Caulobacteraceae bacterium
CGCACGTCGCGACGTCCTGTTCGAAGCGGTCGTTCGAGCGGTGGACGATCTGGTTGACCGCGAACGGTGCCGATGGCGCGTCGGGGTGGGCGCGGTCGTGCGCGGCGAGCGCCTCGGTGATTTCGTGAATCCACTCGTCGAGCTGAGCCTGCGGGCGCGCGTTGAGCGCCGGAAAGCTGCCGACGACGCCGGCCTTGCACTGGGCGATGACCAGCTCCGGTCCCGAGATGATGAACAGCGGCGAGCCGATCACCGGCAGGCGGAGACGGTCACGGAGAACGGGCGGCAGGGCCATGGAGTGTCACCTTGGGAAGCGTTGATATACGCTGTAAATATAACAACCGTTTGAGCCGCGCAACCGTGCCCCTGGGGCAGGCGCTGCAATCGACCTAGGGGGCGATGTAGCGGAAAACCGCGGCCGGGCCAGGCGCGGCCGAACCAAAGTCGCGCGCCTCGTATACCGCCAGTTCCTGCAGGCGCTCCACCGGCAGGAACTCGCGGAGCGGATCGCCGATAAACACCTCCCGTCCGGTCGCCAGCCAGCCATCGAGGAAGGCCATCATTCGCTCAGCCAGGCCGTAATCATAGAAAACATCCCCAATCAGAATGACATCGACCTCCGGCAGTGGGGTCGTTGTGGCATCGCCCCACAGGCAGGTCGCCGAAACGCCGTTCCGCCGGGTGTTGAGTTCGGTTGCGACCACCGCAAAAGGATCGATGTCGATGGCGAAAACCTCTGCGGCCCCTGCCCTGCCCGCGGCGATCGACACCACGCCCGACCCACTGCCGACGTCCAGCACCCGGCGCCCCGCGACCCTATGCGGCTGGTCAGCCAGGAAGGGAATCAAGGCTCGTCCGCCGCCCCAGAGGTGGGCCCAGAAGGGCATTCCGAAACCCGGATTGAGCATCTGCAGGCTCGCAAGACCGCTGCGGGGACCGGCCAGATGCATCTCCACACCGGGGATCTCCGCCACGGCGACCGGGGTCAGGGCGCGCTCGATGAACGCCACCGCCTCGGCCCGCAAAGACTCGCTCAGTTCCAAGTGACTGCTCCCTATCCACGACGGACAAACCGGGTTTCCGGGCGCTTGACGCTCCTTACGTCACAGGCGCATGACGCCCGCGTCAACTGCTGCATCGTACTGCTGGAGCCGCCGCCCTTGTCCGGACCCGTCCTGTCCCTCGCTGACGACTTCCCCGCCAGTCCGAAAGCCGAATGGCTGTCGCTGGTCGAAAAAACCCTCCAGGGCCAAGCTTTCGACGAGGCCCTGGTCAGCCGCACCGTTGGCGGCATCCCCATCCAGCCACTCTACACCGACGCCCCGCAGAATCCCCGCGACCTGCGCGCCCGTGACGCCACCCGTCCCTGGGACCTGCGCACCGTCGTCGCCCATCCGGACCCGGCCCGCGCCAATGCCGACATCCTGAAGGACCTCGAACAGGGCGCCGCCTCGGTCCTAATCAGGATCGACCCCACCGGCCAGGACGGTGTCGCCATCGCTTCCCCCGAAGGCCTGGCCCGCGCCCTCGACGGCGTGCTGCTGGACCTCGCCCCTGTCGCCCTGGACGCCGGCTTCCTGGGCCCCAAGGCCGCCGACTGGCTGGCCAGCCTGGCCAAGGCCGCGCCAGGCGCCCCGCTCACCTTCCACATGGACCCGCTCAGCGCCTTCGCCCACACCGGCGCCTCGCCGGGCCCCATGGAAAGCCACCTCGTCTCGGCCGCCACCGTCGGCGCCCGCCTGCTCGGTATCCATCCCAAGGCCAGCCTTATGCTGGCCAGCGGCGCTGTGGTGCATGAAGCCGGCGGCGGCGAGGCCGAAGAGCTGGCGGTGATGACCGCCGCCGCCGTCGCCTATGCCCGGGCCCTGGTTCGCGCCGGGCTGAGCATGGAGCAGGCGTTCGGGGCCATCACCCTGGGCGTCTCCCTCGACGGCGAATACTTCACCAGCATCGCCAAGCTGCGCGCCGCCAAGGTGCTCTGGGCCAGGGTCACCGCCGCCTGCGGCGTCACCGTCGCCCCGACCGTCGAGGTTCGCACCTCCCACCGCATGCTGACGAAGAAAGACCCCTGGACCAACCTGCTGCGCCTCACCGCCGCCGGGTTCGCCGGCGCCGTCGGTGGCGCCGACGCGATTCTCATGGGCGCCTACACCGACGCTCTTGGCATCCCGACCACCTTCGCCCGCCGCCAGAGCCGCAACACCCAGCTGGTGCTGATGGAAGAAGCCAACCTCGGCCGCGTCGCCGATCCGGCCGGCGGGGCCGCCTACCTCGAAACCCTCACCGACCAGATCGCCCGCGCCGCCTGGAGCCGATTCCAGGCCATCGAAGCCGAGGGCGGCCTGATCGAGGCGCTTTCCAGGGGCGTGGTCGCCAAGGCCGTCATCGCCACCCGCGACGCCTGGCTCGCCGCGCCGCGCAAGATCCTCGGCGTCAACGCCTTCCCGAACGCCGCCGAGACACCGGCAGAGGTCGAGACACCCGATCCCGCCGCCTTCGCCCTGCCCGTTCCCGATCTGCGCATCCCTGGCCCCTCGGCCAGCTGTCCGCCGCTCGTCCCCGTCCGCCTCGCCGCCGCTCTCGAGGAGGCCTGAAACCATGTCGACCTTCCCCAACTTCGCCGACCTGCCCTTCGACGCCGACCTGAAGGTCGCAGCGCCCACGCCGGGTGAAACCTGGGACACGCCCGAAGGCGTCTCGGTCGCCCCGTCCTATGGTCCGGAAGACATCAGGGATCTCGACTTCCTGACCGGCTATCCGGGCGTCGCCCCCTTCCTGCGCGGCCCCTATCCGACGATGTACGTCACCAACCCCTGGACGGTGCGCCAGTACGCCGGCTTCTCGACCGCCGAGGACAGCAACGCCTTCTACCGCCGCAACCTGGCCGCCGGTCAGATGGGCCTGTCGGTCGCCTTCGACCTCGCCACCCACCGCGGCTACGACTCTGACCACGAGCGGGTGAAGGGGGATGTCGGCATGGCCGGCGTCGCCATCGACAGCATCCTCGACATGCGCACCCTGTTCGACGGCATCCCGCTCGACAAGATGAGCGTCTCGATGACCATGAACGGCGCGGTGCTGCCGATCCTGGCCCTCTACATCGTCGCCGCCGAGGAACAGGGCGTATCCCCCGAAAAGCTGTCCGGGACCATCCAGAACGACATCCTCAAGGAGTTCATGGTCCGCAACACCTACATCTATCCGCCGCTGCCCAGCATGCGGATCATTTCGGACATCTTTTCATACACTTCGACGCACATGCCGAAGTTCAACTCGATCTCGATTTCCGGCTACCACATGCAGGAAGCCGGGGCGACGCTGGACCTGGAGCTGGCCTACACCCTGGCCGACGGGATCGATTACGTCCGCGCCGGGGTCGCCGCGGGCCTGCCGGTGGACAGTTTCGCGCCGCGCCTGTCGTTCTTCTGGAACGCCGGAATGAACGTCTTCATGGAGGTCGCCAAGCAGCGGGCGGCGCGTCTGCTGTGGGCCGAACTGATGGCGGCGGAGTTCGCGCCAAAGGACCCCCGCAGCCTGTCCCTGCGGGCCC
>JANPKF010000258.1:0-2867 GCA_031425895.1 Caulobacteraceae bacterium
GGACCCCATGACGCAGGCGATCTGCGGGATGTTCTCGGCGCTCATCCGGGCCTGGTTGAAGAAGATGCGGCCGAAGTGGTCGCGGTCGGGGAAGACCTCGTCCTGGTGGGGCAGGTTCGCGCCGCCGCTGTCGACCAGATAGATGCAGGGCAGACGGTTCGCTTGCGCGATCTCCTGGGCGCGGAGGTGCTTCTTGACCGTCATCGGGTAGTAGGTGCCGCCCTTCACGGTGGCGTCGTTGGCGACGATCATCACCTCGCGGCCCGAGACGCGGCCGATGCCGCAGATCAGGCCGGCGGCGGCGATCTCGTCGTCATAGAGGCCGAAGGCGGCCAGCTGGCCGATCTCCAGAAAGGGCGAGCCCGGGTCGAGCAGGCGCTCGACGCGCTCGCGCGGGAGCAGCTTGCCCCTTGAGGAATGGCGCAGTCGCGAGGATTCCGGGCCGCCGAGCGCGGCCCTGGCGACCCGCTGTCGCAGCTCCTCGACCAGGCCCTTGTTGACGGCGGCGTTGCGGGCGAAGGCCTCGCTGGATTTGTCGACGGTCGTGCTCAGTTTCGGCATGGGTGAGGGATAGCTTGTCCTTCGAGGCCGGGGAAGCGGCAGGATTGTGCCCGTTGAAGACCGAGCCGTGCCGACCGATGCATTTCCGGGACTCATGCTAGCGTCGCTGCGTGGTCGGGCCCCTCACCTATCGACAGGACAGCGCCCTCACCCGCCTCTTCGAGCGCGAGTGGGAGGCCGGAAGCGCGCGCTGGTTCTCGCTGCCGGGCGGGGCGACGCTGTTCGAATCGGGCGAGCGGTCGAACCAGATCTTCCTCGTGCACGCCGGCAAGCTGGGCGCCTTCCGCAAGGAAGAGGGCCTCGACCGGCAGTTCGTCGGTGTCATCCGGCCGGGTGAACCGGCCGGCGAGATGGCCCTGGTCGGCGGCACGGCCCACACGGCGCGGGTCGTCGCCCTGCGGGATTCCGAAGTGCTGGCGATGGACGGCGCGGATTTCTTCGCGGCGGCGGACGACGATCCGCATGTGATGCTGGAAATCGCCAAGCTGGTGCTCAACCGGGCCCGCTACGCCAGCACGCGGGCCTCGACGGGCGATCCGGCCGTCTTCGGCTTCGTCGCCACCGAGCGGACCGGCAAGATCCGGCCGCTGATCGGCAAGATCGCCCGCGGCATGGCCGAGATGGGCCATTCGGTGACCGTGGTCGGCGCCGAGGCGGCCGGGGCGCCGACCGAATGGTTCTCGAACGTCGAGGCCGATCACGAATTCGTCCTCTATGTCGCCGAGGCCGGCGACCGGGCCTGGAGCGACCTTGTCGGCCGTCAGGTGGATCGCCTGTTCCGGGTCGGGCGGGGCGACCGCCCGCCGCCGCCGGTCAACGGCAAGGCGTCAGAGACGCTGGAAGCCTACAAGCTGGTCGATCTGGTGCTGATTCAGCCCGCGAACCTGGCGCAGCCGCAGGGTTCGGAGGCCTGGCTCGAGGCGACGGGGGCGGCGCGCCTGTTCCATGTGCGCGAAGGCAGCGAGCCTTGCGCGGCGCGGATGGCGCGGCTGTTGACCGGGCGGTCAGTGGGGCTGGTGCTGTCGGGCGGCGGGGCGCGGGCCTATGCCCACATCGGCGCCCTGCGGGCCCTGAAGGCGGCCGGCGTGCCGGTCGACTTTGTCGGCGGCGCCTCGATGGGGGCGATCATCGGCGCCAGCGTGGCGATGGGCTGGGAGGAAGAGGAGCTGGAGCGGCGCATCCGCCAGGCCTTCGTCGACACCAGCCCGCTGGACGATATCGCCCTGCCGCTGATCGCCCTGACCCATGGGCGAAAGGTCAATCACCGGCTGGAGGAACACTACGGCGAGGTCGAGATTCCCGACCTGTGGCTGCCCTTCTATTGCATCTCCTCGAACCTGACCAAGGGCACCTACGAGCTGCATCAGCGGGGCGTGCTGCGTCACGCCCTGCGGGCTTCCATCGCCCTGCCCGGGGTCATGCCGCCCTCGACCCTGGCCGGTGAGGTGCTGGTCGACGGGGCGGTGATGAAGAATTTCCCGGCCGACATCATGCGCTCGCTGCATCGTGGGCCGGTGGTCGGGGTCGACGTCACCCGCGGCCGCAGCATCACGACCGAGGACATCGCCATGCCCTCGCTGCTGAAGTGGGTGCTGTCGGGGGAATGGCGCAAGGGACCGCCGATCGTCGCCCTGCTGATGCGGGCGGCAACCTTGTCGACCAACCGCGAGGTGCTGGCCGCGCGCGACGCCACCGACGTGCTGGTGCTGCCCAACGTCGACCACATCGATATCCGCGACTGGAAAGCCTTCGAGAGCGGGGCCGACGCCGGCTTTGTCGCCACCGGGCAGGTGCTGGCCGGTCTGGAACGGGCGGTGGTCGATTTGAGGCGCGCCAAGCCCTGAAACGATTGAGCCCGCCCGAACGGGCGGGCTAGGGTGCGCGAAGGATAAGGGGGAATATGCATGGCAATCGAAGATCGTCGGCGCGACTGGTTCAGCTTTGGGCGGGTGTTTTCGCGAGGGTTTACGACTTTCGGACAGGCCATGGCGCCGGCCCTGCTGATCACTCTGATCTTCATCGTGGCCCCGCAGGCGGTGCTGCTGTGGACGGTCGGCGGCTTCAGCACCTCGGCGGATTTCGAGCGGCTGGCCAATTCCGGCATGATGATCGGGGGCGCCGTCGGCGGCATCCTGATGTGGATCTTCGCCGTCGCCGCCCAGACGGGCCTGGTCCACCTGGCGCTGAGCGCCCAGCAGCGCCATGCGACGAGCTTCGCCGAGAGCATGCTGACCGGCCTGCGGCTGTTCCTGCCGATCCTGGGTCTCAGCATCCTGGTCAGCCTGGGTACTGTGCTGGGCCTGATC
>JANPKF010000259.1:0-2226 GCA_031425895.1 Caulobacteraceae bacterium
CGCCCCCGCCTCCTCCTCCTCCGCCAACCCCACCGCCGCCGCCGCCGCCGCCGGGCGGCGACAGAACGCTGACCGGCACGGCCGGGGCCAACACCCTCAACGGCGATGAGCGTCACGCTCTCATCCAGGGCCTGGACGGCAACGACACCCTCAATGGTCTGGGCGGAAACGATCGACTGGAGGGCGGGGCCGGCAACGACAGGCTGAACGGCGGCGATGGCGACGACATCCTCGTCGGCGGCGCGGGCCAGGACACCCTGACGGGCGGGGCCGGCGCCGACGTCTTCGTGATCGGGACCGGTGATGGCACGACCAACACCATCGCCGACTTCCAGCTTGGCGTGGACCTGATCGATATCAGCGCCTTCGGGGCCTACACCGGCATCAGCCAGCTGGCGGCCGGCGCCAAGGTGACCTTCGCCGATGGCAGTGCGGTGACGCTCACCGGCATTTCGGCCGGCAGCCTGAGCTCGGCCAACTTCATCAGCGGGACCTCGCCGCCGCCTCCGCCACCGCCACCGCCACCGCCTCCGCCACCGCCTCCGCCTCCGCCGCCACCACCGCCTCCGCCGCCTTCAGGTCCGGTCTACGACCGCACCCTGACCGGCACGATCGGCGCCAATACGCTCAGCGGCGACGGACGCAACGAGATCATCCAGGGCCTGGACGGCAACGACACGCTCAACGGCCTGGGCGGCTCGGACAGGCTTGAGGGCGGGGTCGGCAACGACAGGCTGAACGGCGGCGACGGCGACGACATCCTGATCAGCGCCGCCGGCCAGGACACCCTGACCGGTGGTGCGGGGGCCGATGTCTTCGTCGTGAGCACGGGCGACGGGACGACCAACACCATCGCCGACTTCGAGCTCGGGGTGGACCTGATCGATGTCACAGCCTTCGGCGGCTACACGGCAATCAGCCAGCTGGCGGCCGGCGCCAAGGTGACCTTCACCGACGGCAGCTCGGTGACCCTGACCGGCATCGCGTCCGGCAGCCTGAGCGCCGCCAACTTCATCACCAGCGGCTCTCCGCCGCCGCCTCCGCCTCCGCCCCCGCCCCCGCCTCCGCCACCGCCGCCACCGCCTCCGCCTCCGAGTGGCGAGCCGACGCCGCCGGTCGGCTATGCGACGGTCACCGGCACCTCGGGCGATGACACCCGGGTCGGGGGCACAGGATCGGACGCGGTTCAGGGCCTCGCCGGCAATGATACGCTCTACGGCCGCGGCGGCGACGACTGGGTCAGCGGCGGTGACGGCGCCGACAAGCTGTTCGGGGAGGCCGGAGCCGACGTCCTTTACGGCGGGCTTGGGGCCGACAACCTCTACGGTGGTGTGGGCGCGGACCGCTTTGTCTATTTCCAGATCGCCGACAGCACCTCGACGACGCTCGACGTCATCCGCGACTTCAACGCCGCGGACGGTGACCTGGTCGATGTCAGCCTGGTTGACGCCGACAGCAGCCTTGCCGGTGACCAGGCCTTCACCCTGGTTGGCGCCTTCTCCGGGGCGGCGGGGCAGATGACCATTTCGACGGTCAGCGGAACCTCAACCCTGAGCTTCGACGTCAATGGCGACGGGGTGGCCGACATGGTGATCAAGACTCTGGGCGCCGTCGGCACGGCCTACGTCGTCTAGGCGCGAGGCTGATTGACGGGGAAGTTCGTCGGGGGGATGGTCCGGGCATGACCCAGACCGTCCCCCACGACATCCTTCTCTCCCACGAAATGCTTGGTCCGATGGAGGCGGTGCTGACCGGCGCCGGTTATCGCGTTCACCGGCTGTGGGAGCACAGGGACCGGCTGGCCTTCGTGGCCGGACCGGGGCAGACGATCCGCGCCATCGTCCATGCCGGCGAGTTCAAGCTGGACCAGTCGTTTCTCGCCGAGATGCCGCGCCTGGGCCTCATCGCCTGCGTCAGCGTCGGCTACGACGGCGTCGATGTGCCCTGGTGCAAGAGCCGCGGCATCGCCGTCACCAATTCCGCCGGATTGAACGCCGATGATGTGGCCGACCATGCGGTGGGCCTGCTGATCGCCGTGTGGCGGGGTCTGGTCGAGGGTGACGCCAGATTGCGGGCCGGCAAATGGACCCACGCCGACCGCATGCGACCGCGCCATTCCCTGCGCGGCAAGACCGCCGGAATCGTCGGGCTCGGCCACATTGGCGAGGCGGTCGCAAAGCGGCTGGAGGCCTTCGGCATGCCGATCCTCTGGTGGGGACCCAACCC
>JANPKF010000260.1:0-1571 GCA_031425895.1 Caulobacteraceae bacterium
CCGCCCTTTGTCGTTTCGGGCCTCGGTCAGGCCAAATCGAAGTTCTGCTCTCCCCCTACAATCCGCTCATCCCGGCGAATGCCGGGACCCATTTCGTAAAGCTCGGTGAGGCGTGATTGGCTTTCGGTTCAGATGGCGGAGAAGGCGTTCACATGCCCTGACGCGCAACGCCTCTAGCGCTTCAAATGGGGAACAAACTGCAACACCGAGCCCTAGGAAATGGGTCCCGGCATTCGCCGGGATGAGCGGAAAATTGTGGGCCGAGCGTTGACCGTCAGACCGTGACGATCACCCCGTCACGAACCTCGACCGGCCAGGCCTCAAGCGCCTGGCCGGCGCAGGGCCCCGAGGTGCAGTGTCCGTCCTCGATCCGGAACAGGGCCCCATGGCCGGCGCAGAGCAGCCGGTCCTTCTGACGCGTCAGATAGTTGTCCATGATCGCCAGCGGCCAGCCGGCATGCGGGCAGACATCGACATAGCCGTGCAGCGCCCCGCCCTTGCGCACCACAAAGCCGGCGAACAGGGCGTCGCCCTGCCGGAAGCGGAAACCCTTGGCCCCCGGCTCGTCGATGCCCTCCAGCGGGCAGAGCGGCGTCCCCGCCTCAGGGCGGGCCGGGTTCAGGCCAACCCCCCGATGGTGATCCGCCACGGCCGCACGGTGCTGGTCTCGAACAGACCGGCCGCCTTGTAGGGGTCGGCGTCATGGAAGGCCTGGGCCGCCGCCAGATCCTCCGCCTCGACGATGATCATCGACCCGGCCATGTCGTCCCCGTTCAGGAACGGCCCGCCCAGCTTCACCACCCCGGGATGGGCGGCGACAAAGGCCAGATGCGCCTCACGGGTCGCCAGCCGGACAGGCAGGCCGCCCTCGCGATCGAGCCAGGAAATGACGAACAGGGCCATGGGAGCGCTCCAGTGATTTGCGCTGTCATACTCCAGGTGGGATGAAGGCGTCATGCATGCGACAGCCCGAAATCTCCCCCACCCTGTCATCTTCATCGGCGAGGCGGGCGCACGTCTCGACGTTCCGCCGGACACCACCGCGGCGCTGGTCTGCGCGAGCGCCAACTGCCTGTCGGTCTGGGCCCGCCCGGCCTTCGAGGGCCCCCTGCGGATCGAGGTTCAGCCCATGGGCTTCTCACCCGCGATCGACATGGTCGAGGTGTTCACCGGCCTGTTGCCCTGCCCCGGCAGCCGGATGGCCGTCACCGACAGCGAGGGCGTGGACATCCTCACCTTCGATATCCGGCGCACTCAGGCCCTGTTGCAGCTGTATGTGGATGACGCGGCCAACCCGGCCCGCCTGCTGATCCTCGCGGAGAGGCGCTGAGCTAGCGCTCCGCCTTCAACGGCCGTGACAGCAGGCCGAGGATGGCCTCATCCACCCCGACCTCACCGGCCAGGATGGCGGCGACGGCCGCGCAGATCGGCATCTCCACGCCCTTGCTGGCCGCCAGGTCGCGCACCGCCGGCGCCGAGGCCACCCCTTCGGCCACCGACAGCTTGCCGGCCAGCGCCTCCTGCAAGGTCATGCCGCCGCCCAGCGCCAGGCCGACGCTCATGTTGCGCGA
>JANPKF010000261.1:0-3349 GCA_031425895.1 Caulobacteraceae bacterium
GCCTTACGGGACCATCTTGCGGGCGCAACTTCAGGCCAATCCGGCCAACGCCCCTTTGCTGGGCCAGGCCCTGCCGGCGCTCGACGCGCTCGAAGCCGGCAAGCGTGCTGACACGACCGGCATGCACCCTGCCCTGCTGAGCCTGTTCCACCCGGCCGTGCAGGACTTCCTGATCAACGCCATGGGCAAGGATCCCGCCAAACTGATCGCCTCATACAAGGGTCCGGTGCTGATCCTGCAGGGATCGACCGACGTGCAGGTGACGCTCGAGGATGCCCGGTTGCTGAAGGCCGCGCAGCCGAAGGCGACCCTCACCATCCTGGACGGCGTCAATCACCTGCTGAAGGACGCGCCCGCCGATCGGGCGGCCAATCTGGCGACCTATGCCGACCCGACCCTGCCGCTCAACCCACAGGTCGCCCCCGCCATCGCCGGTTTCATCAGGGCGCACTGAGGCCCGCTATTGGGGCACGAACTGCAGCGCCACCGCCATGGCGGTCAGCCAGACGGCCGGAACGGCGATGGCGATCCAGGCAAAGCGCTCCTGGTCCCGCTTCCAGGTCACCCAGGCCACGAACGGCGCCACGATGCAGACGATCCAGAAGGCGATCATCAGCAGGAAGGCGATCCAGGCCATGGGGTTGAGCAGGTTCGGCCGGTGATCGAAGACCAGTGGCGAGAACACCGCGCCCACCGCCCCGAACGGCAGGGTCACCAGCCAGCCGAGCGTCAGCAGGCCGAGCAGAAACGCTCGCTGCTTCTTCTCCCGGCGATCTCGACCCTTGAGCCCTTCGGTCATGGGCCCTAGCCTCTCAGGCCCCAACCGGAGCCGTCAATGCGTATCGCCACCTGGAACGTGAACTCGGTCAATGCTCGCCTGCCAACTGTGCTGAAGTGGTTCGAGGAAGCGCAGCCCGACGTCGCCTGCCTGCAAGAGATCAAGTGCATCGACGAGAAGTTCCCCAGGGAGGCATTCGAGCGCCTCGGCTACAATGTCGAGGTTCACGGCCAGAAGACCTACAACGGCGTGGCCATGCTCTCAAAGACGCCTTTCGAGGACGTCCGCAAGGGCCTGCCGGAAATCGTCGGCCTGACCGGAGAGGCCGATGACCATGCCCGCTACATCGAGGCGGTGGTCTCCGGACCGACGCCGGTGCGGGTGGTCGGGATTTATCTGCCCAACGGCAACCCGGTGGGGACAGAGAAGTTCGACTACAAGCTGCGCTGGATGAAGGCGCTGCATATCCATGCCAGGAAGCTGCTGGAACTGGAGGAGCCGCTGGTCATCTGCGGCGACTATAACGTCATTCCCGAGCCCGGCGACGCCGACAAGCCCGAGGGCTGGCTGGGCGACGCCCTGTTCCAGCCCGAGAGCCGCGGGGCATTCAGGGCCTTGAAGAACCTGGGGTTCACCGACGCCTATATGCAGCTTGATGGGCGAGATGGCGGCTACACCTTCTGGGACTATCAGGCCGGGGCCTGGCAGCGAAACAACGGCATCCGTATCGACCACCACCTTTTGAGTCCGCAGGCGGCGGACCGGCTGCGGGCCCTGGATATTCACAAGGATGTCCGCGACTGGGAAAAGCCGTCGGACCATGTGCCGGTCGTGGCGACTCTGGCGGACTAGTCATGACAGTGGGGCGGCCCGTCAAGGCCGCCCCTGTCTCAGTGTATCGAGCCGCTATCGGGTGCGGATCTTGTACTGAATCTCGCGTTGCAGGAGATCCAGGCGGTAGTTCAGGACCTGGACTTCAGCACGGCTGAGGTCGCGGTTGTGGCGCTTGTACCCGCGCTCCAGCTGCTCGATGTTCTGCAGCTTGAAGAAGAAGTTGCGGGCTTCGCCGGCGGTCAGGGCCCGGCGACGGGCGGCGTTGTCGATGCGCTGGGCCAGTTGAGCCTCGCGCTCGTCGATGCGGCGGGCCTGGACCCACTCACGACGCGAACCGTCGTTCCAGCGGCGGTCGCCGAATTCTCTGGGATTGTAGCGGTCGCCACGGTCATAGCGGTCGCCACGATCGTCGCGAATTTCACGATAGTAGAATTCGCGGTCAGCGTTGTTCACTCGACCATCGCGGTTGTAGTCGCGGTTCTGATCGAATCCGCCACGGCCATCGCGGCCATCACGGTCGTAGGATTGGGCGGCGGCAGGGACGGCGGCGGCGACGGCAGCGACCGCAGCGGCGGTCAGCAGGATCTTCTTCATCATGGTCGTTCTCCTTCAGGTCATGTCCACCCGAGGCAGGATGAACAGCTTGTGGAGTGTTTTAGTTGCCCCGACCTGACCGTGATCTGAGGCTGCGGTTATCTAAGGTTCATATCGGCCACAGCGGATCGAGGCCTTGCCGATACCCAGGCGTCAGATCGGCATCCGCATGATTTCCTGGTAGGCGCTGATCACCTGGTCGCGGACGGCCATCACCGTCTCCAGGCTGGCCTCGGCCGAGCTGATGGCGGTGACCACGTCGATCAGCTGGCCCTTGCCCTGAACGTGCGAGGCCATCTGCGCCTCGGCGGCCTTGGAGCTCTGCATCGCATCGCCCATGACGTTCT
Organism: Caulobacteraceae bacterium; assembly: GCA_031425895.1. Lineage (GTDB taxonomy): Bacteria > Pseudomonadota > Alphaproteobacteria > Caulobacterales > Caulobacteraceae > Caulobacter. The sequence continues at coordinate 2,554 of JANPKF010000261.1, forward strand.
TGAGCAGGTCCTGGAAGCTGGCGCCGCCGACGGCGCCGGCGTCGGTTCCCGGAATGCCGCCCGTCTGCTGGGTGGCGGCATAGGCCTTGGCGGCGGCGAGCGCGGTGATCATCGGTCAGGCCCTACTTCTTGAGCAGTTCGAGGGTGCGCATTTCCATCGAGCGCGCCGTCTCGATGACGTTCAGGTTGGCCTCGTAGGCCCGCTGCGCCTCGCGCAGGTCCAGCGCCTCGATCAGGGAATCGACGTTGGGCATCTTCACATAGCCCTGGCCGTTGGCGGCCGGATGGCTGGGGTCGTAGATGGTCTTGAACTCTTTCTGGTCCTGCTCGACGCGGGCCAGACGCACGCCCTGGCCGCCATCGACCATCTCCGGCTTGAACACCGAGATCTGCCGCCGGTAGGGGTCGCCGTCCGGTGTGCGCGAGGTCGAGTTGGCGTTGGCGAGGTTCTCGGCGATGATTCGCATCCGCGCCTGCTGGGCCCGCAGGCCCGAGGCGGCGATCCGCATGGTCGAGTTCGAGGTCGAGGGAATGTCGGCCATCTAGACGGCTCCTATGAACCCGGGCGACGGGCGGCCATGCGCAGCAGGCCCATGGATTTCTGGTAGAAGCCGATGGCCGCGTCATATTCCATGCGCGTCTCGGTCAGCTTCATCATCTGGTCCTCGAGCACCACGGCGTTGCCGTCGAGGGTGGTCTCGGAGTCTCCGGCCTTCACGGCCTTGGCGTACTTCTGGTCACTGGTCGACCGGATCGGCGTTCCCGCCATGTGGTTCGCGCGCGTCATCACAGGCGC
>JANPKF010000262.1:0-2499 GCA_031425895.1 Caulobacteraceae bacterium
TGGCGGGCTTCCAGCCTTTGGCGTCAATGGGGCTCTGGGCCAGCAGGCGGCAGACGAAAGCCTGCGGCTGGTCCAGGCAATGCTGCGCGATCCGCCCGGGATCGCTGACACCGCCGACCAGCGTGGTCACCGTGAAGCCACCCGCAGAGAAACCGAAGGCGCCGATCCGGGAGGCGTCGATCTTCGCCGGCCCGGACCAGTCGCGGATCATGTAGTCGATCAGCAGGCTGACGTGGCGCGGCCGGTCGGCCAGCTGGGTCTGGCGGCTGGCGTCGCGCCAGTTGTCACCGGGATGGGTCAGGGCGGCGACGACGAAGCCCGCATTGGCCAGGGCCTCGGCGGTGTCGTGGTGGCCACTGAATACGCCGCCGTTGCCATGCGAAATGACGACCAGCGGGCGGGGTCCGGCAAAGCGGCTGTCCGGCAGCCAGACCCCGGCCTCGATCCGGCCGCCCGCCGGATCGGCGACGCTGAAGACCTGGTCGGCGGGGCGCGCCGCCGCCGGAGCGACAAATCCGAAGACGGCGGCGACCAGCGGCGCGGCCAGGGCGAGAATGTTTCGAAGCGGGCGCATGGGGCGATCCGATCTGTTGTGAATGGAGCGCCTGAATTGACGGCCAGCGGTGCCCGCGCCAGCGCCGCTTCGCCAATGGGCGAACGGGTTCGCGGCCCGGCGAATGGTTCCGCAGGGAGCGGGAGCCCGCTATGCTCCCGACCAGGGGGAGCCATGGGGCAGGTTTCGAATTCGGTCAGGGCCTGGGCGATTGAACTGGCGGCCTGCATGGCGGTCGGCGCCCTGCTTGGGCTGTTCGGGCCGTTCGGCAGCTTCCTGAACGACGTGCTGGTCGTCCGGGTCGTCTACTGGGTCATTGTCCTGCTGCTCTGCGGCCTGGCCTATGGCGCGGCGATCAGGCTGATCGCGCCTCCGGCCCACCGCCGACGCGTCCCTCAATGGGCCTGGGCGCCGGCCATGGTGCTGGCGGTCAGCCTGCCACTGACCTTCATCACCCGCCTGGTCGCCATGGCGTTCTGGCCGGCGATCGGCGAGCGGGTCACCGTGGTCGACTGGTACGGCCAGACCGTGCTGGTCAGTCTGGCCTACGTCTGCTTCTACGCTATTCTGCCCCTCGTCCGGATCGCGCCGCGAACCACCAGGCCTCCCGTTGCGACCGACGGCCCGGAGATACTGCGCCATCTGCCGCCACGCCTTGGCAGCGACCTGCTCTGCCTCTCCATGGAGGACCACTATGTCCGGCTGCACACCCAGCAAGGGTCGGTGCTGGTCCTGATGTCGCTGGGCCAGGCCTTGGAGGAACTGGGCGGCCTCGACGGCCTGCAGGTCCACCGCTCCTGGTGGGTCGCCCGCCACGCGGTCGAGTCCGTCGTCGAGGAGGGCCGCAACCTTCGCCTGATGTTGAAAGGCGGCATCGAGGCGCCGGTATCCCGCGCCAATGTCGCCCGTCTGCGAGCGGCGGGCTGGATCGCGTAAGGCCTCAGGCCTCCAGCTCGATGTCCCAGTACAGGTAGTCGAGCCAGCTCTCATGCAGGTGGCCGGGCGGAAACCGGCGGCCCCGCTCCTGCAGCTCATGCATCGATGGCCGGCGCGGGGCCCTTCGCGGGTGCATGTGCGCTTCGCGGGGCGTGCGCCCGCCCTTGGCCAGGTTGCAGGGCGCGCAGGCGGTGACGATGTTCTCCCAGGTCGTCCGGCCACCCCGCGAGCGCGGCAGCACATGGTCGAACGTCAGGTCCATGGTCGAGGTGCAGTACTGGCAGGTGAAGGCGTCGCGCAGGAACAGGTTGAACCGCGTGAAGGCCGGCGGTCGGTCCTGGCTGACGAACTGCTTGAGAGAGACCACGCTCGGCAGCCGCATCTCGAAGCTGGGGCTGCGGATCACCTGATCATAGGTCGACACCACGTCGACGCGGTCGAGAAAGACCGCCTTTATCACGTCCTGCCAGGGCCAGACGGACAAGGGGTAATAGCTGAGCGGCCGATAGTCGGCGTTCAGCACAAGGGCGGGCCAGCCAGACGGCGCGTGGGATGAAATCTCCATCACGCCCGCTCCCGCGGTGTGGAACTCGCAATCGGACTGAAGACCCGCCTGCCTTTCCGTCGCTGCGGGAATCGCCTGCATCCCCGATGACGCTCTGAAGATGGCGCCGATGCGCGACGGCTCCAAGACACAGCGCACAAAGAATGCGTAAGCTCGCCGCGATGCTTCACCACGGTCACAGCGCATGATCGACGCCGCCGCGCCGGGCCCGGTGGACATCGTGTTTGTGTCCGGCCACGAGCGCGACTTCCGCCACCCGCCCGCCATTGCCGCAGCTGGATTGGGCCATCGCCTGGCGGTCATTCAGGAAACCGGAGTCGACGGCTGGCCCGACATGGTCTTTGACGAGGCCCTATGGCGCGCCCTCTGTGATTTCCTCGCGCATCAGGGCGAGGTCTGGGTCGGCCACGACATGGACGACCTTGGTCGCGAGGAGTGGAGCCTG
>JANPKF010000263.1:0-2635 GCA_031425895.1 Caulobacteraceae bacterium
CCGACCGAAAGATCAATCATGCCGCCAGCTCCGCCCGCACCGCCGAGGCGATGAAGCCGCCGCCGAGCACCCGGTCGGGGGCTTCCGGGGCGTAGAGGACGCAGGCCTGGCCGGGGGCGACGCCTTCCTCGTGGGTGTCCAGGGCGACAGCGACCTGGCCGTCGACAAGGGTCAGGCGACCGGGGACCGGTTCTCGGGTCGAGCGGACGCGGGCCAGCACCGGGCGGCCGGCGGCGCAGGCGGCGTCAATGCCGTCTTCGCCGAGCCAGTTGGTCTCTTTCAGGGTCAGGGCGGTGGTCAGCAGGGCCTCGCGGGGGCCGACGATGACCTGGCGCTTGCCCGCGTCGATCCTGGTGACGAACAGCGGGTCGCCGACGGCGATGTTGAGGCCCCGGCGCTGGCCGATGGTGTAGCGGGTGACGCCCTCGTGGGTCCCCAGGACGCGGCCGTCCATGTGCACGATCTCGCCCGGCAGCGCGCCTTGCGGGCGCAGCCGGTCGATGACGGTGTGGTACTTGCCCTCGGGCACGAAGCAGATGTCCTGGCTGTCGGGCTTGTCGGCGGCGGTGAGGCCAAGCTCGGCGGCGATGGCGCGGACCTGAGGCTTGCTCATGCCGCCGAGCGGAAAGCGCAGGTAGTCCAGCTGATCCGCCGTGGTGGCGAACAGGAAGTAGCTCTGGTCCTTGGCCGGGTCGGCGGCGCGGCGCAGCTGCGGGCCATCTTCGCTGTCCACCCGTTGCACATAATGGCCCGTGGCCATGGCCACGGCGCCTAGGTCGCGTGCGACGTCGAGCAGGTCGCGGAACTTGACCGTCTGGTTGCAGCGCACGCAGGGGATCGGCGTCTCGCCGCGCAGGTAGGCGTCGGCGAACTCCTCGATGACCTGGTCCTTGAAGCGGCTTTCGTAGTCGAGGACGTAGTGCGGGATGCCGATGGCGTCCGAGGCCGTGCGGGCGTCGTGGATGTCCTGGCCGGCGCAGCAGGCGCCCTTCTTGCTGATGGCCGCGCCGTGGTCGTAGAGCTGCAGGGTGACGCCGACGACGTCGTAGCCGGCGCGGTGGAGCAGGGCGGCGGTCACGGTGGAGTCCACCCCGCCCGACATCGCCGCCACGATCCGGCTGCCGGCAGGCAGGCCGACGGCCGCGCGCACGGCGTCGAGCGCGGCATCTACGGCGGAGGAGGCGAGGGTGGTCGTCATCGGGCGGTATGTAGAGGTTTGGGGCGCCAAATGCGAGATGGCGGCCTCTGGCGCGACGACTTTCCCGAGTTCTTGCCACACAGAAAAATTTCCGTGTGGCAAAACCTCCTGACGGACGAGTCCTTGACTCCCCACCGCCCCGATCCTACTTCCCCGCCACCGTTGGCACTCACGGGAGAGGACTGCTAACAGCGGCCGCTCCCATGCCTGCGAACCAACAAGTCAGTCATCGAACGGAGAGAATCCGATGAAATTTCGCCCCCTTGGCGACCGCGTGCTGGTGAAGCGCGTCGAAGAAGAATCCAAGACCAAAGGCGGGATCATCATCCCCGACACCGCCAAGGAAAAGCCCCAGGAAGGCGAAGTCGTCGCCGCCGGCCCCGGCGCCCGTGACGACAGCGGCAAGGTCCAGCCCCTGGAACTGAAGGCCGGCGACAAGATCCTGTTCGGCAAGTGGTCGGGCACCGAGGTCAAGGTCGACGGTGAAGACCTGATCATCATGAAGGAAAGCGACGTCCTGGGCGTCCTCGAGTCCTAAGCGCGCCGCGCTGACGACCGCTTCCTTCCCCCGTTTCCACTTCAGATAAAGGGCCTCCAATCATGGCTGCCAAAGACGTCTATTTCTCCTCCGACGCGCGCGACAAGATGCTGCGCGGCGTCAACATCCTCGCCAACGCGGTGAAGGTGACCCTGGGGCCCAAGGGCCGTAACGTGGTCATCGAAAAGTCCTTCGGCGCCCCGCGCTCGACCAAGGACGGCGTCACCGTCGCCAAGGAAATCGAACTTAGCGATCGCTTCGAGAACCTCGGCGCCCAGATGATCCGCGAAGTCGCCTCCAAGACCAACGACAAGGCCGGGGACGGCACCACCACCGCCACGGTGCTGGCGCAAGCCATCGTCGTCGAAGGCCTGAAGTCGGTCGCCGCTGGCATGAACCCGATGGATCTGAAGCGCGGCATCGACAAGGCCGTCGCCAAGGTCATCGAAGAGATCAAGTCGACCGCCAAGAAGGTCTCGGCCAACAGCGAAATCGCTCAGGTCGGCACCATCTCGGCCAACGGCGACGTGGAAGTGGGCGAGATGATCGCCCGCGCCATGGAAAAGGTCGGCAACGAAGGCGTCATCACGGTTGAAGAAGCCAAGACCGCCGAGACCGAACTCGACGTCGTCGAAGGCATGCAGTTCGACCGCGGCTACCTGTCGCCCTACTTCATCACCAACGCCGACAAGATGGAAGTCGTGCTCGAAGAGCCGATGATCCTGCTGTTCGAAAAGAAGCTGTCGGGCCTCCAGCCCCTGCTTCCGGTCCTGGAAGCCGTGGTCCAGTCGGGTCGTCCCCTGCTGATCATCGCCGAGGACATCGAAGGTGAAGCCCTGGCCACCTTGGTGGTCAACAAGCTGCGTGGCGGCCTGCGCGTCGCCGCCGTCAAGGCTCCG